>NZ_JBVVQD010000002.1:255350-493165 GCF_055811755.1 Mesorhizobium sp. WSM4840 | reverse complement strand
TTTCCGGCAAAACGAAACCCAAATTCAGGCGAAAATCTTAAATTAAATCAAAGCGTTCCGCGTTCTTCACGGACGACTGCGTAGGGGATAATCGGGATTAGGCAGCGTCCTTGCGGTCGCTTTTGCCGTCGATCTGCGAGCGCATCTGTCTCGCAAGATGGGTCTCAAAGCGGCTGGCGACCGCGCGATCCCATTCGTTTGCACTGCGCGCACCATGTTTTGGATGCGGCAGCGCCATCAGCCGGTCGATGATCGATCCCTCGCCAGATGAGAGCAGGGCGTCGATTTCGCGTTCGTGCTGCATATCGTTTCGCCTCCTTCTTTCTGTTCCCGCCACGAACCACACTATACCGGATTCGTGACGGCTGTTTGAAGGCAAGAGCGAGGCGATTGAGGGGCGGTGCGAGGCAAAACCTTGTCATCGGTTCCGCCTTCGCGCAAAGCTGTTCCGGGCAGGCGGATCGGTCAAAGACCCGCCGGTGCGACACCTCAGACGTACCGGTTGACGATATTCTCGAGCAGTTCCTGGCGGCCGGATCTGGGCTGCGGCTCGATCTTCTTCTTGACGACGCGCTCGGCGATCTCCTCCAGCGTCCGCTTGCCGGCAAGCATCGCCTTGGCCTCGGCGGAGTTCCAGCCGGCATAGCGCTCGGCCAGCGGGGCGGATAGCGCCTTGTCCTCGACCATGCGGGCGGCGGCCTTGAGGCCGCGTGCACAGCAATCCATGCCGCCGATATGGCCAATCAGCAGATCCTGCGGATCGAGCGATTGCCGGCGCAGCTTGGCATCGAAATTGGTGCCGCCGGACTTGAAGCCGCCGGCCTGCAAGACCTGGTAATAGGCAAGCGTCATCTCCGGCACGTTGTTGGGGAACTGGTCGGTGTCCCAGCCCGACTGGTAGTCGTTGCGGTTCATGTCGATCGAGCCGAAGATGCCGAGCGCATTGGCCAGCGCCAGCTCATGCTCGAAGGAATGGCCGGCCAGGATCGCATGGCCCTGCTCGATGTTGAGCTTGACCTCCTTCTCCAAGCCGAAGCGTTTCAGGAAGCCGTAGACCGTGGCGACGTCATAGTCGTACTGGTGCTTTGTCGGCTCCTGCGGCTTCGGCTCGATCAGGATGGTGCCCTTGAAGCCGATCCGGTGCTTGTAGTCGACGACCAGGTTGAGGAAGCGACCGGCCTGCTCCTGCTCGCGGGCAAGGTCGGTGTTGAGCAGCGTCTCATAGCCCTCGCGTCCGCCCCACAGCACATAGTTCTCGCCCTTCAGCCGCTTGGTGACGTCGATGCAGTGCTTCACCGTCGCTGCCGCATAGGCAAACACGTCCGGATCGGGATTGGTGGCGGCGCCCGACATGAAGCGGCGGTTGGAGAACAGGTTGGCCGTGCCCCAAAGCAGCTTGACGCCGGTCTGCTTCATCTTCGTCGCAAAATAATCTGATATCTCGTCGAGGCGCGCGGCACTTTCGGAAAAATCTTTTCCTTCCGGCCGCACATCGGCATCGTGGAAGCAGAAGTAGGGTGCGCCGAGCAGCGCAAACATCTCGAAGGCGACATCGGCCTTGAGCTTGGCCAGTTCCATCGTGTCGGTGCCGCCAGCCTTGGCAAACCACGGCCGATCGAAAGTCTGGCCGCCGAACGGATCTCCGCCCGGCCAGGCGAACGAATGCCAGTAGGCGACGGCAAAGCGCAGATGGTCTTCCAGCCGCTTGCCGGCGACAATTTCATCGGGATTGTAGAAGCGGTAGGCCAGCGGATTGGTCGAATCTGGCCCCTCGTATTTGATCTTTTGGATGTCGCCGAAAAACCCACTGGTCATGATTGTCTGTCCTCTCGCATGGTTCTGTCCTGATTACCTCAGGCGTAATTGGTTTCGCGCTGGCGCTGGATGAAAACGGTCATGTCAAAGCCACTCAACAAAGGAGACAGACCATGACCGACCTCAACACGATCGCCGAAAACTACATCGCCGCCTGGAACGAGAGCGAGGCCGCGCGCCGGACTGCCTTGCTCAAGGCGACCTTCACCGAAGACGTCAGCTATCGTGACCCGATCGTGCAGGGCGACGGCCATGATGGCATCGCCGCGCTCATCGATGGTGTCCAAAAACGTTTTGCCGGCTTCCGGTTCTCGCTGAAGGGCAAGCCGGACGGGTTTGGCGACACGATCCGCTTCTCGTGGAATCTCGGGCCGGAAGGCACTGATTCCGTTATCGAAGGCACCGACATCGGCGTCATGGAGAATGGCCGCCTGAAAAGCGTCACCGGCTTTCTCGACAAGGTTCCGGCACAATGAAGACTTCGTGGCGAGACGGGGGCGACACACCCCCCTCTGGCCTGCCGGCCATCTCCCCCTCAAGGGCAGCCCCCTCAAGGGCAGCCCCCTCATCCGGCCGCTTCGCGGCCACCTTCTCCCCGCTGGGGAGAAGAGGCTGGCGCCAAGGTCGGCGATCTCCTCTCCCCCCGGGGAGAGGTCGAATTGCCCCGAATTGCTCTTCGCAATTCGGTTGGCAATCCGGGTGAGGGGGCGCTTGCCTAAAAGCCATAGCCATACCCTTGAGGGGGAGATGGCCGGCAGGCTAGAGGCGGCTAAACCCTCGCTCATGCGGTCGCAGCCTTGATGGCTGGGTAAAGCAAGCGATAGCGCTGATAAGCATCCGCATAGGCGTTGCTTAGCGCGGCGACCGGTTCGATGGTGGCATCGGTGGCTGGCGCCGTGCACACTCTGAGCGGATCGGCGCCCGTCGCCGCGATCATGCCGAGCCGGGACGCACCGAAGGCAGCGCCGAAATCGCCATCGGCCGGGATGTCGACGGGCAGGCCGAGCGCGGTGGCGATTGCCTTCAGCCAATAGCGCGAGCGCGAGCCGCCGCCGATCGCCGTCACTCGTGTCAGCGTCGTGCCGGCCTTGGCCAGGGCTTCGAGACTGTCGCGAAAGGCGAAAGCCACGCCCTCCAGCACGGCCTGGGTCAACACGGCGCGGCTCGATTCATGCGCAAGCCCAGTAAACGAGCCGCGAATGGCCGAATCATTGTGGGGCGTGCGCTCGCCGGAGAGATAGGGCAGGAAGGACACGCCGGTCGGCGCCTTCAGCGTATCGCCGAGCTCGGCGGTCAGCTCGCCGGCGCCTTTCCCTGATATCTCCGACAGCCAGTTGACCGAATCGGTTGCCGACAGGATGACGCCCATCTGGTGCCAGGTGTCGGGCAGCGCGTGGCAGAACGTGTGCACCGCGCTTTCCGGGTTTGGCAGATAAGACGCATTGGCGGCGAACAGCACGCCTGACGTGCCAAGCGAGACGAAGGCCTGGCCGGCTGCCACCGTGCCCATGCCGCAGGCCGAGGCCGCATTGTCGCCGGCGCCGCCGGCGATCGGGATGCCGGCCTGCATCCCCCATTTCGAGGCCAATTCGCTGCGCAAGGCGCCGGCCTTCTCAGTGCCTTCGACCAGCGACGGCATCTGCCCTTCATCGAGCGACGTCGCGGAAAGCAGGTCGGTTGACCAGTCTCGCTTGCCGACATCGAGCCAGGACGTGCCTGCCGAGTCCGACATCTCAGAAATATGCTCGCCGGAGAGCCAGAGCCGCAGGAAATCCTTCGGCAGCAGGACCTTCGCCACTTTGTCGAAAATATCCGGCTCGTTGTTTTTCACCCAGACCAGTTTTGGTGCGGTGAAACCGGGGAAGACGATGTTGCCGGTGAGCTTGCGAAAACGCGGATCGGCGTCGAGCTTGGCCGCCTCGGCATGGCTGCGCGTGTCGTTCCAGAGGATGCAGGGGCGCAGCACCTGGTCGCCGGCATCGAGCAAGGTGGCGCCGTGCATCTGGCCGGAGAGGCCTATGCCTTTGACCGCGGCAAGTTCTTTCGAATGGGAAACCTTGAGCTCGGCGATCGCGTCCTCGCAGGCGCGGATCCACTCGGTGGGGTTCTGCTCGGACCAGCCGGGATGCGGCCGCGACACGTCGAGCGACGCGTGGCCGGAGCCGATGATGGTCTGCCCGGCATCGATCAAAAGCGCCTTGACGCCCGACGTGCCAAGATCGAGGCCGAGATACATGGTGTCCTCCCACTGCCATTAATTTTTTCGGATCTCGAAAAAATCTGACTTGGCAGTTTTTAAGACAAGATCCGCCTCCGGTCAATTCTCCGACAAATCGGCAGCCCGCCGCGAAAGCAGCGCCGACAGCGGGCTGTCCGGCCGCGCCAGCGCGCGTTCCGCGGCAAGCGCCCGTGCCAGCGCATGGTCGCCGGAACGCAGCGCCGCCTCGATCAGCGTCAGGTCGATGACGTCGCGTTGCGCGTGGCTGCCGCCGAAGCGGTGGGCGATCACCCGGATTGGCCGGATCAGGCCCACCGTCTCGGTGTAGTTGCCATCGCCGAATGCCTTGATGGCGAGCGTGAGGGGGATGGCCGACATCCCGGGTGAAAGCGGCGTTGTCGTCGTTGCCATGCATGGCCTCGCGCTGCGCCTCGAGCAAGGTGCGAACCGGCGCTTCTTGGCCGGCGCCGACGAAAGCCATCATTGCATGGGCATCGTTGAAGGCATAGTTGCCGGCGCCGGCCTTGGCCCAGTTGGCGGCAAGTGCTGCCCAGCGGGCGCCGACATCGATGCCGCCGAGATGCAGTCGCCACAGGATAGCCGAGGCATCGACCATGTTGAGCGCCAGCGTCGAGCGCTCGCCGTAGATCGGGCCGTCATAGAGCGCCAGCACCTCGCCGGTCTCGCCGAGATCGTAGTGGAACAGCGCCAGATGCCACCAATTGTGCACCTGCAGGAAGCTTTCCAGCGTCCACGCTTCCGGGTTGGCGCGCATCCATGCGATGCCGTCCCTTTGCCGGCTCTGCATTTCCATGACATGAGCGACGGCGTGCTGCGCCCAGCCGTCGCGCGGCTCGATGTCGACTGCTGCGCGGCCAAGCTTTTCGGCGCGCGCATAGTCGCCCATCTCCTCCAGCCCGAAGGCCTGCATGCCGAGTATGGCGTGGTAGCCCGGCATGCCGCTTTGCCACGACGGCAGCGCGCGGCCGATGCGGTCGCGCAGCATGCGGGCATTGCCGGTGAAGAAATCGATCTGGTGCCCGGTCTGCAGCGCCAGCGCATCGAGCGGAAACTCGATGGCGATATCCTCGAGCAGACGGGCGGCTTCATGCCAGCGTCCTCCGGCAAGATGGCCAAGTGCTGCGACATGCGCCTGCTCGCGCGGTGTGGCGGCAAGCGGCAGTGCCACCTCGTGGCATGTCCTGGCCACGGCTGTCGCCTCGCGCTCGGTGGCGAGGCCGAAGAGATAGCCCTTGAACACATGCGCCATAACGAAACCGGGATCCTCGGCGATGGCGCAGTCGACCGAGGCGATCGGATCGCCGATGAAGCACTGCAGTTCGCGCACGGCCTGGCTGTAGGACGAGAACCCGGCCTCGGTCGCGCCCGAAAACGTCAGGCCGAATGCGTCCCTGACTGCCATGGGTCACCCATCGACGACCACACAATTTGTGGATCCGATCTTACAACATTAGCGGTCGGCGCGCTAATCAGGTCTGGGCCGGCAGCAGCTGCGGATTTCAGCAAATATGTAGGCGACGGGATTGACTCTTTGGCAAGGTCACCTGGAGATATCAAGCAGGCTTGAAAGCCCTTCGCAACGACATTTTTTAGGTGTCACTACCAAATCTGTGACGGCGCAGGCCGAGGCGTTGAAAAGGTAAGGGTAATGATAGCGATAGGGAATCAATTTGGCGGCCCAGAACAGCGCGGCAGCCTCGTCCACTCAATGCTCAACAAGGCAATGAACGTCGCCGCCGATGTCCGTGATGCGAGTTATAACGATGGTACCGAGGCATGGATAAATCCGATTTTCATTCTGCCTGGCTCGGTCAGTAAGCCTGAGTTTGAGGGCTACAAGCTCGGCCACTTCTCTCGAGAGCAGAAAGGCTTGGTGGTGATGATCGCCGTTCCGCAGCCCGTCGCCAATGGTGAGGATATAGCTGGCTTTGTGGGCATGTCGTTGCGCGAAGCTGTGCGGCTTGCTGCCGCCTATTTTCCTGAAAAGGGCATCAGCTTCTCGACGCTGAAAGCCGAGAAGATCATCCTGGCGATCGAGGCGGCCCTCGAGTAAGCATCTGGCTCTCGCAGGCGAATTTCGTCGCTCTAATTGCCCGAGCGCATCGCCACCGTGGCGATGCCGGCGCCGACCAGCAGCGTGCCGCCGGTGCGGTTGAAGATGCGGATCGCCCGGGGATTACGCACGACGTTGCGCGCCCTTGCCGCGATCAGCGCGTAGCCGAAGGCATTGGCGAAGGCGAGCGCCAGGAAGGTCGTTTCGAAGATCAGCATCTGCGTCCAGAAATCGGCGTGCCGGTCGAGGAACTGCGGCAGGAAGGCGACGAAGAAGGTGATGCTTTTCGGGTTGAGCGCGGTGACCAGCCAGGCATGCGCCATCATCTTGGCCGAGGACACCGCGTCCAGGCGCGGCTCGGCCTTGAGCGTGCCACCGGCGCGAAACAGCTTTACGCCGAGATAGATCAGATAGCCGGCGCCGATCACCTTCAGCACGGTGAACACGGTGGCCGACGCCGCCAGCAGTGCGCCGATGCCCAGCATCGACAGCGTCATCGCCGTAAAATCGCCAAACGCCACGCCAACCGCCATCGGCAGCGCGGTGCGCCAGCCCTGACCGAGCGCATAGGACACGACCAGAAGGATGGTCGGGCCGGGAATGACAAGAAGGATCGTCGAGGCGGCGGCAAAGGCGGCCCAGTTTTCGAAGGACATGTTCGTCTCCTTGAGCTCAAAGAAGAGGATAAATCCTTGGGCTCGCAAAGATGTAAAGGGGCTGCATCGAAAATGTGCGGCGCGACGGCTCGGCCAGGAGGTTAAGGTAGGGCAAGATGTCTTCACGCTTTTTCAACTATGATTGGTGAAAATGCATCCTATCCGGCCGGGACCGTGTTTCCCGCCGACAGCGTAGGGTTTGGGTAGATGCGTGAGTTGACGCGAGGTCTGACGCCGCCGTACGACGGCGACGCCATCGACATCGAAATTTCCGAAAACCAGCTTTCCCGCCGCGCGGTGTTGTCCGGCGCCGGTGCCATGGCGTTGCTCGGCGTCGCCGGCTGCAGCCAGACGCTCGACCTGTCGGCGCTGCAACTCGACGGCGTCACAACCGGCGCGATCACCCCCATCCGCCCGAGCATCAGCGTCGATAAGAACATCACCAGCCCTGGTGTGATGTATGCCTCCGTCACCGACGGCGGCTTCACGCTGCCGGAAGTGCCCTACCTCAAGGTCAAGCCGGAGTTCCGCCGCCAGATCGTCGTCGACCCGACCGGCGAGCAGCCCGGCACCATCGTCGTCCATTCCCAGGAGCGGCTGCTCTATCTGGTGCAGCCCGGCGGTGACGCGATCCGTTACGGCGTCGGCATCGGCAAGGAAGGCTTCCGCTGGTCCGGCCGCGCCAACATCCAGTACGGCAAGGAATGGCCGACCTGGAGGCCGCCGGCCGAGATGATCGCCCGCAAGCCGGAACTGGTGAAATGGCAGGCCGGGCAGCCCGGCGGCCTCGACAACCCACTCGGCGCGCGCGCGCTGTACATCTACCAGAACGGCCAGGACACCGGCTACCGCATCCACGGCTCGCCCGAATGGTGGAGCATCGGCCAGGCGATGTCGTCGGGCTGCGTTCGCCTGATCAACCAGGACGTCATAGACCTCTACAGCCGCGTCTCGAGGAAGAACCCGGTCGTCGTCGTCTGACTCTCCCGGTTGTCGTCTGACCTGATAGCGCGGCCGGCGCGGCTGCTCGACTCTCCCGTTGCGCGATCTCGCAAGACAGGCGAATGTGCCTGCAAAGCCACTGCTCGGGAGACGTGAAGCATGTCCGGAACTTTTGTGATCGCGCAAGGCGGCGGTCCGACCGCCGTCATCAACCAAACGATGGTGGGCGCCGCGCTCGAAATCCGCAAGCGGCATCCCGGCGCCAAGGTCCTGGGCTCGATCCATGGCGTGCGTGGCATTCGTGACGGCAACTATGTCGATCTCTCAGCCATTCCGGAGGATCGGCTGCGGCTGATTGCGGCAACGCCGAGCGCCGCGCTTGGCTCGACCCGCGACAAGCCGGATGACGCCTATTGCGAGATCATCCTCAACGGCCTGAAGAAAGCCGGCGCCGACGCCTTCATCTATATCGGCGGCAACGACACGTCGGGCACGCAGCAGATCCTGACCGACGCCGCCGGTGGCAAGATGGCTTTCGTCCATGCGCCGAAAACCATCGACAACGATCTAGAGGAGAACGACCACACGCCCGGCTTCATTTCGGCAGCCGAGTTCGTCGCCGGCGCCTTTCTCTCGGTCGACCTCGACTTCCGTGCTCTGCCCGGCATCTATGTCGGCATCGTCATGGGGCGGCATGCCGGTTTCCTCACCGCCGCCGCCGCCGCATGGCAGCTTGATCCCGACAGCGGCCCGCATCTCGTCTATGTGCCGGAGCGCCCGTTCTCGGCCGCGGCCTTCATCGACGATGTTCGCGCCACGCTCGACCGCCACAAGCGCTGCATCGTCGCCGTGTCCGAAGGCGTCAGCACCGCCGACGGCAAGGCGCTGGTCGAAAGCCTTGTGCCGCCGGACAAACTGGAGCGCGATGCGCATGGCAACGTCAAGCTGTCGGGCAGCGACCTGCCGGCCGCCCTCGAGCGCGCCCTGGCCGAAGGATTGCCGGGCAAGCGGGCGCGAGTCGATGCGCTCGGCTACATGCCGCGCGGCTATGTCGGCGCCATCAACGCCGTCGATGCGCAGGAAGCCTTCGATGCCGGCGTCTTTGCGGTCGCTGTCGCCGAACAGGGCGGCGGCTCGGTGGCGCTGCAATATGACGGCAAGAAAACCGTGCTGAACAAGGTGCCGCTGAAAAACGTCGCCGGCAAGACGCGCCACATGCCAGACGATTTCATGCTGCCTGAGGTCAACCAGCTCTCCGATGCGGGAATGGCCTATCTGAAGCGGCTGGTCCCCGAAAAATATAAGGTTGGAAAACCGTTCGTCTGATGCCGGGTCTCTTCTGATGCTTGACTGGTTCAGCAGAACAGCAGTTGACGCCGCTACAACAATGCTGACCGAGCCGTTCGTGCATGATTTCGTGCGCGCCAACATCTGGCATCTGCGCGGCCGCGACGTCGACCTGCTTGTCGACACCGGCATGGGCATCCGCCCGCTGGCGCCGGAGATCGACACGCCTGATGGCAAGCCGCTGCTCGTCGTCGCCACCCACATCCATCTCGACCATGTCGGCTCGCTGCACGAATTCCCGCTGCGGGCCGGGCCCAGGATGAGTGCCGCGTATTTCGACAGCATGGACGAGGCGGTCACCTACGCCCACATGTTTCACGATCTCGACGGCGCCGTCTCCAAGCTGCCGGCGTCGGGCTGGAAAGCAGCCGATTACAAGATTCCGCCGGCCCCGCTGACGCGGACACTCGACGAGGGCGATCTGGTCGATCTCGGCGACCGGCAATTCCGCGTGCTGCATCTGCCTGGCCATTCGTCCGATTCGATCGCACTGTTCGATGAGGCCGACGGCCTGCTCTTCGCCGGCGACGCCATCTACGACGCGATGCTGATCGACGACCTGCCGGACTCCGACAGGGCGCTTACCGCCGCACCATGCAGCGGCTGCTCGACCTGCCGATCCGCATCGGCCATGGCGGCCATGGCCCAAGCTTCGACGCCAAACGGATGCGCGAAATCGCCAGCGGCTATCTCAGGCGGACAGACGGGATCGGCGCATAGGAGGCTTCGATGACCGGCAGGATAGAGGCGGGAAGATATGCGAGCTCGTGATCCCTGTCAGCAATTTTGTTCTTGCTTTGTGCTGGCAGCTATGTTATCAATTTCCGCATGGTGCTTGATCGCGCCAACCCGCAAGGTGGGTTTTTTTTCAGGTCGTGCGCTACCTCCCTTCATCAGGGTTCGACTCCAGCCACGCATCAGGCGAGCGGGCGACACGGACCCGTTAGATTAAATCTTCGTAATATCATCTAGAAACCGCGATCTCCGCCCTGGATGCGGGGCTGTCGATCCGGTCGGCTGCCTGCCAGGCGAGGCAATGGAGACGAAGTGCAGACGGCATCGGTGGGCGACTCAGACACACCGTCCGCACAGCAGGGCCTTCGTGCTCCTGCGATCGGCCTCGGCCCGACGGACGTCACTCCTAATGTCCGACAAGCGATGAATCTGACGCACAACCAGCGCGGCGCGCTGGTCGAGAGCGTCAATCCTGACAAGACGGCCTCGGCTTCCGGTATGCAGCCCGGCGACATCATCGTCGCCGTCAATCAGGCGCCGCAGGCGGACCAGGCGATTGCGCTGGTCGGGAAATTCGGAAAGAAGTCCGTGCTCCTGCTCGTCGAACGCGGCGACGCGCAGATGTTCGTCGCCGTGCCCTTCGCCAGTGGCTGAAGCGGCGCATTGCCGCGAGGTTGCAGCCAAAATTATGGTTGCCCACCAGAGCATCTTCGAGAAGACTGGGGAAGGCTGGCAGACGGCCTGATTTAAACGGATTTCCCGATGGTCACCCGCGGCTTCTTTTCAGGACGAAAGCCCCCGACGGATACGGATGCGCGTATCCCGCCGGGGCAGTATCTCGAGCAAGGGTTTCCGGTGCTGTCGGCCGGGCCGACGCCGCGCGTGAGCACCGAGGACTGGTCGTTCACGCTCAAGCACGGACCGCGGCCGATCAAGAAGTGGAACTGGACAGAGTTCAACGCGCTGCCTTTGACCAAGATGACCCGCGACATCCATTGCGTGACCGCATGGACCAAGTTCGACACGGCGTGGCAGGGTGTGCTGGTCGACGATATTCTGGCGGATGCCGGCATCGAGCCACCAACGGCCTTCACGCTGGCGCTGTCCTTCGACGGCTACACCACCAACGTGCCGACGAAGGATCTCACCGCCGGCAAGGCGATGGTGGCACTGATTTACGAAGGCAAGCCGATCACGCCGGACCACGGCGGCCCGGCGCGGCTGCTGGTTCCGCATCTCTATTTCTGGAAGTCGGCCAAATGGCTGAATGGGCTGCAGTTTACCGAGCGCGACGAGCCCGGATTCTGGGAGTTGCGCGGTTATCACATCTATGGCGACCCGTGGCGCGAGCAGCGCTATACGGGCGATCCATGAGCGACGCGCCGGCGGCGCAGTCGCCTTGGCAGACGGTCACCATCAGCCGCATCGAAAAGCGCACGCCGCGCGTCACCAGCTTTTTCCTCGAGCCGTCGCGGCCGTTCGCCTATCGTGCCGGGCAGCATGTCGACGTCAGGCTGACGGCGCCGGACGGCTATCAGGCGCGCCGTTCCTACTCCATCGCCTCGGCGCCTGACGCCGGCGAGACGATCGAACTGGCGATCGAAAGGCTCGACGATGGCGAGATCTCGCCCTTCTTCCACGATATCGCGGCGGTCGGCGATGAGGTCGAGCTGCGCGGACCGCTCGGCGGCCACTTCGTCTGGTCCGACAGCGACGGCGGCCCGCTTCTGCTGGTCGGCGGTGGGTCCGGCGTGGTGCCGCTGATGGCGATGATCCGCCATCGTGCCGCGCGCAAATCGACGGTGCCCGCGGCGTTGGTGTTTTCCGCACGGATCTGGGACGAGGTGATCTTTCGCGACGAACTGATCGACTTCCATGATCGCCGGGACGGCTTCGATCTGGTGTTGGCGTTGACCCGCGAGCCGGCCCGGCGCCCGGCGGACTATTCGCGGCGGATCGACGTTGTGATGATAGAGCAATCGATGGTGCGGCTGCCCGCGCCGCCAAGGTTCGCCTTTGTCTGCGGCTCGAATGCCTTCGTGTCGGCCGCCGCCCAGGCGCTGATCGATGCCGGCGTTCCGGCAAGCCTCATCCGCACCGAACGCTACGGGGTTTAAGCGCCTCGCCGGTCAGGCCTCGATCTCGAGCGCCGTCAGTGGTTTCGAACAGCAGGCAAGGATGAAGCCATCATCGATCTCGTGATCGAGGATGCCGCCATTGTGGCTAATCTCGACTGTGCCCGAGACCTTTTTCACCTTGCAGGTTCCACACAGGCCGAACTCGCAGGCCGCCGGGATGCGCACGCCCGAAGCGCGCGCCGTCTGCAGCACGGTCTGGCCGGCAACGCATTCGGCGTCGATATCCGAAAGTGAAAAGCGGATCGGCGTTGCAGCCTCAGTAGGTATCTCGACCCCGCCCTCTGCCGGCCCACCCTCTGCCGGCGAACCGAACGGGGCCGGTATTTCCTCCACCCCTGGGGCCGCAAAGCTTTCCTGATGATAGTTGGCCATGTCGAAGCCGGCCGCCTCCAGCATCTGCCGCACGGCGCGCATGAACGGGTCGGGGCCGCAGCAGAAAATTTCGCGCTCGCGAAAATCGGGCGCCAGCAGCGGCAGCCGTATCGCGTCGATCCGGCCCATATGGCCGAACCAGCCCTCGCGGCTGGACCGCTCCTCGATCATGAAGCCGAGCGTCAGGCCCGGCATGCGGCTGCCGAGCAATTCGAGCTCCTTGCGGAAGATGATCTCCTCGGGCTTTCGCGCGCAGTTGACGAAGCCGACATCTGTCCAGGGCGCGCAATCGTTCAGCCAGCGCAGCATCGACATCATCGGAGTCACGCCGGAGCCGGCCGAAATGAACAGATATCTGGCCGCGGGATGGCTGTGCAGCGAAAAGTTGCCCGACGGCCCATAGGCCTTCACGTGAACACCGGGCTTCAGATTGTCGAACATCCAGCGTGTGCCGAGGCTGCCGGGCTGTGCTTTCACCGTCACCGCGATCGAGAACGGCCGCGACGGCGAGGACGACAGCGTATAGGTCCGCATCAACGGGCCCTCGGTGGTCGGCAGTTCCAGCGTCACGAACTGCCCCGGTCTGTAGCGGAACCAGGTCTGGTTGTCGGAGCGGAAGGTGAAGGTCTTCACGTCAGGCGCCTCGTCACTGACGCCGATGACTTCCAGCACCTGGAGCCTGTCGTTCCAGGGCGCCATCTCGTCGAGATGGCGGTAGAGGCCGAGGTCCGTCATCGTATTCATCCCCTTGGCCTCGCTCAGGCGACGCTGCGCAACGCCGGCCGCCCGCCCTCGGCAAGGCGCGGCCCGATGAAGGAGGCGTACCATTCGACGAACTGGATGACGCCGCCCTCATGCAGTTCCGAATAGGGGCCGGGCTCATAGGCCGGCGACAGGATGCCGAAGGCGTTTTCCTCAACGATGCGGCGGTCCTGGTCGTTGGTCTCGGTCCAGACATGGGTGAGATCGGCGAGGTCGTAGTCGACGCCTTCGACCGCGTCCTTGTGGACAAGCCATTTGGTGGTGACGGCCGTTTCCGTGGCACTGATCGGCAGCACGCGGAAGGTGACCGCATGATCGCCGAGGATATGGTTCCAGGTCGTCGGATAGTGATAGAGCAGCAGCGAGCCGATACCGTCGGTCGAAACGTCGTCGGAGAGGTTCTTCTTCACCGCACGTCTTCCCGTCATCGTGTAGCTGACGGCATCGCGCAGCAGCGGGGCGCGGGTGGCGCGATACTGCCCGGCCGGATCGATGCGGAACTTGCTCGGCAGGCCCGCCGCCTCGCATTTCGCCCAGTGCGCGAGCATCTCCGGATCGCTGTCGGCGCCCTGCACGCCGGTGACGGTCGGCGCTTCCGGGAATGTCTTGCACAGTTCCGGATGGTTGCCGGCGCAATGGTAGCACTCGCGGTTGTTCTCCCAGACGAGCTTCCAGTTGCCCTTCTCGACGATGGTCGATTCGAAGGCGATTTTTGCCTCGCGCAGCCGGTGCGGCAGGAGGTAAGGCTCGATCATGGCGCGCATCGGCGCGAAATCGGCGGGCTCCTTGGCCAGGCAGATGAAGATGTAGCCACTGATGCTTTCGCAAGCCACCGGCTTCAGGCTGAACTGGCTCTTGTCGAAGCCGTCCGCCATCTGCCTCGCGAACAAGAGCCTGCCGTCCAGCTCGTAGGTCCATTGGTGATAGGGGCAGACGAGCTTCGCCGCCGTACCCTTGTCGGCGTTGCAGACGCGGCTGCCGCGATGCCGGCAGGAATTGTGGAAGGCGTTGATCTTGCCTTGCTGGTCGCGGACCAGCACGACCGGATAGTCGCCGATCTGCGCGGTGATGTAGCTGCCCGGCTTCGGCAACTCGCAATCGTGGCCGATGAACAGCCAGTCGCGATACCAGATCAGCTCCATGTCGAGCTTGAAGAAATCGGGATCGGTGTAGAAGGGCTGCTCGAGCGAGTAGCCTTCCCTGCGGCCGTGCAAGAGCCTCAGCATGTCGTTGCGCGCATCCATGTCCTGTCCTCATAGCCGTCGCATCGGCCCGAAATCGGAATCGATTTCGGAAAGCACGATGCGCAATTCAAAGTCTTGGAGCGTACGTTGTGCGTCCAAATGGACGCATGTCGCTCCAAAGACTGAACTGGTGGTGATGGAGGGAGGATCGGCCGCAAGCCGGCGACAGGGCCGGGCATGCACTATCCACCTCTTGACCGCCCACCGCGATCAGTCGAGTCTAGAAATCTCGGGCTGGTTTCCGGGCTCTGGAGTGTCCTTGCGGACCATCGCGACACCTTCCCAGGCTTGGGCCCAGTGGTCTCCCGTTGCGACTTGAACTCCACCACCGTTGCGGGGGCAGCGCCGGGTTCTGACCGGCTTCCCAATTCTCCGCTTCGTCGTCACCAAGCGGCACCTGAGATGGCGTGATCTAATCATGACGGCCGGCTGACTGTCCGCATGAAAGCGACATCGTATCCATGCGGCGCGACACTGCCGGCGAAACCTGTGGGCCGGGATTTGAGGAAGGTGAAATTTGCGCCTGCTGCGAGCGCTGCCGGTCCTGAAAGCGTGCCGGATTGACCATTGCAGGGCGCCGAAATGGTTAACGATTCGACAACAACTCAGCACCGGCTTTTTAAGCCGCTTCTAAAATCGAACCGAACGGTTCGTTTCTGTTGACAATGCGTGCATGACGCTGTGAACGCAGGTCCGGCAATCCGTCAAATGGTCGATTAGCCTCTTTGTCCTAAACCTTTGAAAACAAAACAGAAAGCAATGACGATAGAAGCCCCTGGTACAATTTCAAGGTGTAGATTCTTGGTCCACACGGAACAACTTCGTGATTGGAATCTGCCGGATGGCCTTCCCACATCGGGGCTGTCCGGACGACGCGAATTCCTCCCAAGACACGCCGCTAGACGGACGGAAAACTAAAGATACTGGAGTTCCAAAAATGAAAAAGATTGCTCTTATTGCCGTCGCCGTTCTGGCCATCACCGGCAGCGCCTTTGCTGGCAGCGACCATTATGGGTCCAACGGCGCCAATCAGCCGACCGCCTCGGTCGACAGTTCGTATACGGCTTCCATTCAGAAGTCGGCTCACGCTGAAAAGCCCGTCGACCAGGGCGCCGACCGCAACCTTTTCGGCAACAATTAACAGCTGATCCCAGACCATGATCCCGAAGTGGAAACCGGTTTTCGTAAAAGATCATGGTCAAACAACAAGACAAAGCGGCCAGTCCGCCGCTCGGGATCTGAAAAATTCAGGAGTACTAGAAATGAAGAAGATCATTCTTGCCACCGCCGCCATCCTGGCTGTCTCCGGCAGCGCTTTTGCCGGCAGCGACAACTTTGGATCGAACGGCGCCAACCAGCCGGCCGCTGCGGTCGACAACGGCTCGTACACGGCTTCGATTCAGAATTCGGCTTCGGCGCAGAATCCGGTTCCGGCTGACGAGAAGCCCGTCAATGGCAGCGACCGTAACCTCTTCGGCAACAACTAATGTCGATCCCAACAGCAGCGGCGGCATTGTCTTTCACAAAGACCGCGGCCGCCGCGCTGATGGGATACGAGAATCCAGGATTACTGAAATGAAGAAGATCGTTCTCACCGCTGCGGCACTTTTGATTGCTGCCGGCAGCGCCTATGCCCGCAACGACAAAGTTGGCGGAACCGACATCAACAAGCAGGCGACCGTCAACGTCGACAACACGCAGACGTCTTCGGTAGGCAATACCGGCTCGCTGGTTTACAAGCTGATCAATTCCTCGGGCGACATACAGAAGTCCGCCCCGCAGGGCAGCGACCGGAACCTGTTCGGCCGCTAACAGCGACCTGAATGCAATGCACAAGAGCGGCGGGCCTTGCCCGCCGCTCTTGTTTTTGCCTTCGCCAAACTGCCTGATCCAGTAGTTAGGCTGCCTTTGCTTCCGCCATGTGGAGTGTGAAGGAATGTCCGTCGGCGTCGAAAATATGCAGGTCGCCGGGATCGGCATTCAACCGCAACGCAGCGCCGCGCTTGACTTCGACATTGCCTGGCAGCTTGGTCACCAGCGGCAGGTCGGCGCGGCCGATGTCGACATAGACGAGTTGGACCTCGCCGAGCTGCTCGACATAATCCACCGTTCCCTCGAAAAGATAATCGGCGCCGGTGGCGATCATCAGATCCTCCGGCCGCACGCCGAAGCTGACCGAAGCACCCTTCGCGGACGCCGGCGTGGCGATCGGCACCGTCGCCTTGCGCCCGCCGACATGACTGACGATGGTCGGGTCGCCTGATTTGTCGATCGTCGCCGGCAGGATGTTCATGGCCGGCGAGCCGATGAACTGGGCGACGAACAGATTGCCGGGTCTCTTGTAGAGCTCCATCGGCGTGCCGACCTGCTCGATGTGGCCCTCCTTGAGCACGACGATGCGGTCGGCCAGCGTCATCGCCTCGACCTGGTCGTGGGTGACGTAGATCATCGTCGTAGCAGGCATCGACTCCTTGAGCTTGGCGATCTCGATGCGGGTGGCAACCCGCAGTGCCGCGTCGAGGTTCGACAGCGGCTCGTCGAACAGGAAGACCTTAGGGTTACGCACGATGGCGCGGCCGATGGCGACGCGCTGGCGCTGGCCGCCCGACATCGCCTTGGGCAAGCGGTCGAGGTATTTGGTCAGCTGCAGGATTTCCGCCGCCTGGCGCACCCGCTTGTCGATCTCGGCCTTGCTCTCCTTGCCGATCTTCATCGAGAACGCCATGTTGTCGTAGACGGTCATGTGCGGATAGAGCGCATAGGACTGGAACACCATGGCGATGCCGCGCTTCGACGGTGGCACGTCGTTCACCACCTCGCCGTCGATCTTGAGCTCGCCGGAGGTGATTTCCTCAAGTCCGGCGATCGACCGCAGCAAGGTCGACTTGCCACAGCCCGAAGGGCCGACGAAGACGATGAACTCGCCCGACTTTATGTCGAGGTCGATGCCGTGGAGAATGTTGAGATTGCCGTATGATTTCTTCACTTGCCTTAGCGTGACATCGGCCATGATACCCTCCGGTGAATTGCAAACTCAGTCGATACGCCCGAACCAGGCGCTGTAGCCGCCGAGGCGGATAGAGCCGGCGGCAGTCTGTCCCGAAAACCCGTGCCCCGGCAAGGGCTGCAGCGAGCGTCGGCCAAGATCGATTTCGGCCGGTCGGCTGCCAAGATTGAAGGCGCAGACGATCTGCTCATTGCCCTCGCGGCGCGTGAAGGCGACCGTATCGCCCTCGCTTTCGATGAAGTCGATATCGCCCTTGGCCAGCGCCGGATGTAAACGGCGGAAGGCAAGAAAGCGCCGGTAATGTTCGAACAGCGAGCTGTCGTCGCCCTGCTGCACATCGACCGCTTGCGAAAGGTGCTTGGCGGGCACGGGCAGCCATGGCTTTGCCTTGGAGAAGCCGCCATTGCTGTCGGCGCCATTCCAGACCATCGGCGTGCGGCAGCCGTCGCGGCCCTTGAATTCCGGCCAGAAGCGGATGCCGTAGGGGTCCTGCAGATCCTCGAATTGCAATTCCGCTTCGCCAAGACCGAGTTCCTCGCCCTGGTAGATACAGACCGAGCCGCGCAGCGACATCAGCAGCGCCGAGATTACCTTGAGATAAGCCGTCTGGTCGGCCTCGCCGGCCGCCCAGCGCGAGGCAGTGCGCATCACGTCGTGGTTGGAAAAGGCCCAGCACGACCAGCCGTCGCTGGCGACCTTGCCAAAGGCTTCCAGCACCGAACGCACCTTTGCCGCGCTGATCTTTTCGGGCGCCAGGAAGTCGAACGAATAGCACATATGCACGCGCTTGCTGCCGGCGGTATAGGCCGCCACCACCTCCAGTCCGCGCTGCGAATCGCCGACTTCGCCGACCGCCGCCGTCGCCGGATATTCGTCGAGCAAGGCGCGGAAGCGCTCGAGGAAGCCGAGGTTTTCGGGGCGGCTCTTGTCGTAGAGATGGTCCTGGTAGTTGTAGGGGTTTACGGAAGGAGCAGTCTGGTCGTTGCGCTGTTCGGGCGGCAGCGGCGGATTGTCCTCCAGGCCCTGGCTGTGGAAGTAGAAATTGATGGTGTCGAGGCGGAAGCCGTCGACGCCGCGCTCCAGCCAGAAGCGGGTGACATCGAGCAGCGCATCCTGGACCGCGCGGCTGTGGAAGTTGAGATCGGGCTGCTCGGCCAGGAAATTATGCAGGTAATATTGCTGGCGGCTGGTGTCCCACTGCCAGGCCGAACCGCCGAAGATCGACAGCCAGTTGTTGGGTGGCGTGCCGTCGGGCTTGGCGTCGGCCCAGACATACCAGTCCGCCTTCGGGTTGGTGCGGCTCGAGCGGCTTTCCCTAAACCACGGATGGATGTCGGCAGTATGCGACAGCACCTCGTCGATCATCACCTTGAGCCCGAGCCTGTGCGCCTCGGCAGTCAAGGCATCGAAATCGGCCAGCGTGCCGAACATCGGATCGACGTCGCAATAGTCTGATACGTCGTAGCCGAAATCCTTCATCGGCGACCTGAAGAACGGCGAGATCCAGATGGCATCGACGCCGAGCGCCGCGATATAGGGCAGCCTGCGGATGATGCCCCTGAGGTCGCCGATGCCGTCGCCGTTGGAGTCCTGGTAGCTGCGCGGATAGATCTGGTAGATCACGGCACCTCGCCACCAGTCGCGGTCGACGGCGACGTCGGGGCTCAATGTCGCTTTCACAGCGGATTGCATAAGCTCAACCTCCTTTCACCGAGCCGGCGAGCAGCCCGCGGACGAAATAGCGCTGCAGCGAGAAGAACACGATCAGCGGCACGACAATGGTGATGAAAGCCGATGTCGTCAGGATCTCCCAGTCGCCGCCGCGCGAGCCGAGCAACGCGTTGAGCTTGGCAGTCAGCACGATCTGGTCGCCCTCGGTACCGAGGAAAACCATCGCGACCAGCAGGTCGTTCCACACCCAGAGGAACTGGAAGATGGCGAAGGAGGCCAGCACCGGGAATGACAGCGGCAGCACGATCTTGACGAAGATCTCGAAATCGCTGGCGCCGTCGATGCGCGCCGATTCCATGATTTCGCGCGGCAGGCCGGCAATGTAGCTTCTGAGGAGATAGATGGCGAAGGGCAGGCCGAAGCCGGTATGCGCCAGCCAGATGCCGAGATAGGTTTTCGACGGCACGCCGAAGAAGCTGCCGACGCCGTTGTAGAGCTTCAGCAGCGGGATCAGCGACATCTGCAGCGGCACGACCAAGAGCCCGATGATGACCGCTATGAGCAATGCGCGGCCGGGAAAGCGCATCCAGGCCAGCGCATAGGCCGCGAATGCCGCGATCAGGATCGGGATGACCGTCGCCGGAATGGTGACGGTCAGCGAATTCATGAAGGAGCGGCCGATGCCTTCCGAAAACAGCACCGTGTCGTAATTGTCGGTGGTGAATTTCGGCGGCGCCGACGAGGCGTAGTAGACGCGCTGGCCGCGCTCGCCCTCGAAGGCCTTCGTTGAGGTCATGACGAAACTGCCGTCGGCGTTGAGCTGCAAGGTCTCGCCGTCGCCGAGATCGGCTGTGGTGCCGGCGGGATATTGCGTCGGCGCCGACGACTTGACGCCGAAGGCGCTGATGTCGCGGGCCGGATCGTCGCCGAAGATGTTGCCCTCGAGGACGAACTTGCCGTCCTTCTCGACTTGCGCCGAGGCGGGTGGCAGCCGGCCCGCTTCCGTCTGGGTGGAACTGGCGAACGAGTTCCACCAGCCCGAGGCGATGATCTGATCCTTGTCGCGCAGCGACGAGACGAGAATGCCGAGCGTCGGGATAGTCCAGATCGCGACGAAGATGAAGACCGCGATATGGACGCCGAAACGGCTGGCAAAGGACTTTCCGGTCGCCGCGGCCATCTCAATGCCCTCCCGTCTCTTTGTTGGCCTGGCGGATGTTCCAGACCATGATCGGAATGACCGCGATCATGATGATGATGGCGATGGTGGCGCCGCGGCCGAAATCGCCGCCGCCGCGGAACATCCAGTCGAACATCAGATTGGCCAGAACCTGGCTGTTCCATTGGCCGTTGGTCATGGTCAGCACGATGTCGAAAACCTTCAGCACCAGGATGGTGATCGTGGTCCAGACGACGGCGATCGTGCCCCAGATCTGCGGCACCATGATCTTCCAGAAGATCTGGAACGGATTGGCGCCGTCGATGACGGCCGCCTCCAGCGTCTCTTCGGGAATACCCCGCAAGGCAGAGGACAGGATGACCATGGCAAAGCCGGTTTGGATCCAGATCAGGATGATCATCAGGAAGAAATTGTTCCAGAACGGCAGCGAGATCCAGACCTGAGGCTGGCCGCCGAAATACTGGATGATGGCGTTGAGCAGGCCGATCTGCGTCTGGCCCGCGCCGCGATACTCGTAGATGAATTTCCAGATGACGCTGGCGCCGACGAAGGAGATGGCCAGCGGCAGGAAAATCAGGCTCTTGGCGATGGTGCCCCACCAGATCTTGTCGGTGAGGACGGCGATGATCAGCCCGAGGAAGGTGCAGGCGGCAGGCACGACCGCCAGCCAGATGATGTTGTTGAAGATGGCGTTGCGGAACTCGCGGTCGCCGAACGCCCATTCATAATTGGCGAAGCCGACGAAATTGGCGCCACCGCGATCGAGCAACGACAGCCTCAGAGTCTCCACGACCGGGTAGATCAGGTAGATGGTGAGGATGATCATGGCCGGGCCGACGAACAGCCACGGCCGGATCATCCCCTGCCGGCGCAGATTGTCGATGGCCGCAGCACCTGCAACGCCGCGCGACGGGAAGATGATGTCCACCAGTTTGTTGGCGCCCCAGAAATAGGCGACGCAGCCGCCGACGCCGACGATGATGACTGTTATGGCCGAGAAAATCTGAGCCGCCACGGGTCCCTCCCTCTGCGCATGATCCGCCAGTCGAGAATGGCCTTGGCGACGGAATCATGGCCGATTCAGTTGTTTGGAATGCGACCGGATGCGAGGCGGGTTCTGCTCTTGCGGGTCGCGCGTCATGCCGGAATGTGCTCACAAACAAAGATTACTGCGCCGCGGGCCGCCGGTCGGATCCGGGCCACTGAGGCCCGGATCCATTCAGGATCGGCAGTCCGAACGTTCAGCCGGGCCGCCTACTTGATCGCGTCCCAGCTCTTCTGGATGTCGGTGGCGACATCCTGGGCGGACTTGCCGCCGACGAGATCGATCATGCCGGTCCAGAAGGCGCCGGCGCCGATCTTGCCCGGCATCAGATCGGACCCGTCGAAGCGGAACGTCGAGGCTTCGGCAAGGATTTCGCCCTGCTTCTTCAGCGCGTCGCTGGCATAGGCGTCCTTGTTGGCCGACTTGAACGGCGTCACGAAGCCGCCCTGCGCCATCCAGATCTCATGGGCGAGCGGCATCTTCAGGAATTCGATGAACGCGCGGGCACTCTTGCTATCCTTGGTGATCATGGCCAGCGTGCCGGCGCCGAGCACCGGGGTGCCGAGGTCGGGCTTGGAGGCGTAAGGTGGGAAGTAGAAGAAGTCGACGTCCTGGCCGACCTCAGTGCCTTCCGGGAAGAAGGTCGGGATGAACGAAGCCTGATGATGCAAGTAGCATTTAGGCGGCACCGAGAAGAGGCCTTTCGGGCTGTCGCGGAAGTCGGTCGCCGCCACCGCCTTGGCGCCGCCGTCGACCATCTTGTCGTCGGTCGCGATCTTGCCGAACATGTCGATGGCGTTGACCACCGCGGGGTCGTTGAACGGAATCTCGTTCTTCACCCATTTGTCGTAAGTCTCGGGCGTCTGGGTGCGCAGCATGATGTCCTCGACCCAGTCGGTCGCCGGCCAGCCGGTGGCGCCGCCCGAACCGAGCCCGATGCACCATGGCGTGCCGCCGTCGGCGATGATCTTCTTTTCAAGCTCGGCGAGCTCTTCCTGCGTCTTCGGCACCTCGTAGTCGGCTTCCTCGAAATTGTCCGGCGAGTACCAGACCAGCGATTTCACGTCGGCCTTGTACGGGAAGGCGAAGAAGCCCGGCTTGCCGTCCTTGTCGTTGAAGGTGCCGAGATCGACCCATGACTGGCCGGCGCCGTAATTGTCCTTGATCCAGTTGGCGGTGTCGTCGCCGAGCGGCGTCAGCAGGCCCTTGGACGCCAGATCCTGGATCAGGCCCGGCTGCGGCAGCACGGCGATGTTGGGCGGGCTGCCGGCCTGCGTGTCGATGACGATCTGCTGTTCGTAATTTTCCGACGAGGAGTATTTGATCTCGGCGCCGGTGGCCTCCGAGAAATAGTCGAGAACGGTGCGGATGAGGGCTTCGTCCTCGCCGCGCCATGGTCCGAAGATCGACAGCGTCTCGCCCTTGAGGTCGACCTTCTTGAGCTCTTCGTAGTTCGCCCAGTTGAAGCGGGGGTCTTCACCCGGCTTGAACTTCAGTTCGGCTTGCGCCGGCGCGCCTAGGGCGAGCGTGACAAACGCGGCGCCCAGCAGAAGCATTTTCTTCATCGGTATTCCTCCCAGTGGTCACAAGCACTCGGACGAAACCTCCATTCCGTCCGCCGACGCTGCAGGACTGTGACTCAGTCGGAAAGGAACCGCAACCTTTCGAAGAGTCTTCCAAAGCGCTTTGGTCGTTTCGATCACGCCACCGAATCGACCAGAAGTCAAGAGGACGGTAGCGTGATCGATTTAATCTCTCGACATAGATAGCGAACAAATGGCGCTGCAGCACGCTTTTCGGCGCTGCAACAGCAAATTTTGCTTCAAACCGGTTAAAAAGGGTGCTTATGGTCTTTGCATTCGGCAGCGCTGCCCGCGGCGGGGGCAGGCGATCCATAGTTAAAGCGCTTTGAGGCTTGGAGGCCTCCGGTGAACCTCAAACAGCTTTCCCACATGCTGGCGCTTTCGCAGACAACGGTAAGCCGTGCGCTGAACGGCTACCCGGAAGTCAACGAGGAAACGCGCCGGCGGGTGATCGACGCCGCCAAGCGCCACGGCTACCGCCCCAACCCGAGCGCGCGCCGGCTGGCTACCGGCAAGACCGGGATGATCGGTTATGTCTTGCCGACCGGGGCGGCCGTCGACATCGACCCGCATTTCGTCGAATTCCTGTCCGGTCTCGGCGACTACGCCCGTTCTCACGAACTCGACCTGGTGCTGTCCCCGGCCGATGCCGACGACCAGGAGACCACCTATCGGCGCATCGTCGCCAACCGGCAGGTCGACGCCGTCTACATCTCGTCGCCGAGGCCGGCCGACCGGCGGGTGGCGCTGGTCAACACGCTCGGCATCCCCTTCATCGTCCACGGCCGCAGCGAAGGCCTCGATTTCGACTATCCTTTCACCGATATCGACAATGAGGGCGCCTTCCATGAGGCGGCACGGCTGCTCGTCCAGCTCGGTCACCGGCGGCTGGCGCTGATCAACGGCGACGACCGCGAGACCTTCGCCATTCACCGCGAGCGTGGCGTGCGCCGGGCGCTGGCGGCGAGCGGTCTGGCGCTTGGCGAAGGCCATGTCTGTTCCCTCGCCATGACCGAGGAGAACGGCTACCGCGCCGCCAGGCGCCTACTTGAGCAAAGCGATGCGCCGACCGCGATCGCCTGCTCCAGCCTGATCATGGCGCTCGGCGTCGTGCGCGCGGTGCGCGATCTCGGCCTGACCATTCCGGGCGACCTTTCGCTGATCGCCCATGACGACGTCTTCCCCTGGCTCAAGCCGGAGAATTTTTCGGTGCCGTTGTCGACGACGCGTTCGTCGATCCGCTTGGCCGGCGCGCGCATTGCCGAGCGGCTGGCGGCGCGGATTTCCGGATTGGAAGAGGGCGCCCGCGGCGAAGTCTGGCCGGTCGATCTGGTGATCAGGGGATCGGTCGCCGGTGCGCAGGCCTAATGGTCAAACTCAACCACTCTGAGCGACCGAGTTCGATCCTTCTCGGCCTTTCGTTCGGAGAACTTCTACGGCAAGCCCTGACCCCAAAGCGGACATGCGGCCTTGAGTCAATGTTTACTAGCCACCTGTGCGCCGGGTGCTAAGCTACGACGATTGCGCATCCTTTATTCGAGGCAGAATATGTCTTCAACCTTCATTTCAAAAGGCGCTGATGGCTACGATCAATACATGGGCAGATGGAGCAGGCGTCTAGCCCCATTGTTTTTGGATTTCGCCGGCGCTGCGGATGGAGAGCGGATCATAGACGTTGGATGTGGAACGGGCAGCTTGACGTTCTTGATCCCAGCCCGAGCAAATATCTCAACCATCGAGGCTATAGATTACGAGGAACAATTCATTGAGGCCATTCGGCGAAAATCAATTCGATCGCGCTCTGTCTATGCTCGTTCTACATTTTGTGTCGGACCCGCATCTGGCGGTAAGTGAGATGCTTCGCGTGGTGCGACCCGGTGGCATCGTTGCTGCGACCGTTTGGGACACCTTTGGGGGAATGCCCAGCCAGCGCATTTTCTGGGATACCATCGCCGCAATCGAGCCTAGTACATTCGCCCGGCGTCGCCTCGCTTTAGTGAGACCCATGACGTTCCCCGGCGAGATGACGCGCGCATTCGTTGGTGCTGGCCTTCAACAAATCACAGAAGCGACGCTAACCATTCGAATGGAATTTGCGAAGTTTGACGACTATTGGCTTCCACTTATCAACGGCCAAGGCACGTTGGCAGCATTCTTGGCCACGCTGCCTGATGGCGTTCCGGAGAAAGTTCAAGCCAGTGTTAGACAAGCCTACCTATGTGATCAACCAGACGGCCCACGCAGTTTTGCGAGCGTAGCTTGGGCCGTCAAAGGAATAGTGCCAAGTCGAGCAGCATAGGGAACGCCGGCAGGGCTTACCCGCGACAATCGGGGACGTCTGCTGTTGGCGCTGCCTGCTCGTTCCGATTGGCGAGGCGGAGGGCAGAAAACCACTCATCTCGGGCATCTTCGGCAACGAGTTTTGAGCCTATCGCATGTCGCTTAAAAAGTGCTGCCGTTTGGGATAATGCACAAACAGAAGCTTGAAGCGCAAAACCTACTCCTTGGCTGCCTCGGCCGCTTTGATATCCAGCAGCCCATAGCCGAAATCATTGTCCCTGCCCTTGGGCCCGAGATCCCTTGCCGTGGCGGCCAGCGCTTTCTCGACCCAGTCGGCGGAACGGTCGGGCGCGGCATGAAAGAGATTGGCGATCGCGCCGGTCACGATGGCTGCGGCAAACGAGGTGCCGGTGACCACATCCGAACCGGCCCCGCTCGGCGCCACCATCTCGACGCCGGGAGCGGAGAGGAAGACGTAGGCGCCGCGATTGGCATGCTGCATCAGCCCGTCCTTGGCATCGGTAGCAGTCACCGCGATGACGCCGTCGAAGGCGGCCGGGTAGCCGTAGGGCGCCTTGGGTCCGTTGTTGCCGGCGGCGGCGACCAGCACGATGCCCAAGGCGCGAGCATTGCGGCAGGCGATGCCGAGCAGGTCGTTCTTCGGGCCGACGAAGCTCATATTGATGATGCGGACATCCTGCTCCGCCGCCCAGTCGAGCGCCGCCAGGATGACATCCATGGTCGACTTGCCGCCCTCGAAGGCGCGGGCGTGATAGATCTTGGCGCCCGGCGCCATGCCCTTAAGCGCGCCGACGCCGGCGATCAGGCCGTCGATCGAGGTGCCGTGATCGCGCGCCTCGATCGGCACGTCGGGCATGGCGTCGAACTGATCGGCGATGACGCCGGAGAGCGCCGGATTGGTATCGTCGATGGCGGTGTCGATGACGGCGACGCGTACATTCTCGCCGCTCGCCGCTCTCGAATCGAGCGCGATGCGCTCGAAGGCATAGTTGACGATGGTGGCTGCCTGCTGCAGCGAGTAGATATGGTTGGGCTCGCGCCGCAGGGTGCGGCCGTCGGCGGCAAGCTGCGCCAGCACGACACCGACCGGGCGGCCGTCGGGAATGCCGAAGCGCACCAGCGTGGTGCCGAGCAGCTGAGACTGGCGCTGCGAGCGCACCTCGAGGCCAAAGGAAGCGGCGATCTGCTGGACGGCGTCGCCATCCACCGTCACCAGCACCTCGTCGGGCACGAAATCACCGATGACGGCGCGCCGCGGCTCGGCCGCGATGAGATTGGTGGGCGAAACGATCGGACCGCCCGGCGCGGCGGTCTGTATCGCTGCCGCACCGGCAGGCGGGACCGGCGGCGGCAACGCACCGCTGGCCGGATCGCGGCGCGGATCGGGCGTCGGCAGCGGCGCCTGGCCGCCGCCGACCGGATTGGGGAACAGGTCGACGATCAGCGCGGGGAGAAAGACAGCACCTGTCGCGGCGGAACCTGTGCCGGGCCTTTCGCCGCTACCATCCTCTGTGTCGCCCTTGACGCAGTCGGCCGCCGCCGTCCCTCGGTTCAGGCAGTCGATTTCTGCCTGGGTGAGGTTCGGATCATTGGTCTGCGCCAAGGCAGGCGCGGCGGCGATCGTCATCGCCGCCACAACGAGCGCCGCAAATCGAATGACCGCTCTAGCCGCCATCGACCGGCTTCCTTCCCTCGACCACAGCCTCCGCGAAAGGCTGGGCGGCAATAAGCCCAAGCACTTTTTCATAGTCGGCGGCAGTCGTGGCCGGGATGCCAAGGCGGAAGACACCGTCGGCGGTCGGCCCGCCGGCAATCTTCAGCTGGTGTTCGCCAAGAAAAGCGACAATGTCGGCCATCTTCGCGTCCGGCTTGAACTTCACCAGCGCGAACGGCATTTTCGCCAGATCGCCTTGCTGGCCGGCAATTTCGAAATCGCTGTCCAAGCCGCCGGGCTGCTCAAACGACTGCACGACAACAAGCGCCAGCAGAGCCGCGGCCGCAGCCCAGGCGACGGCGGCGGGAACCGCCGTGAAGCGGCCCCACGCTTGTGCCAGCCAGGACGACGACGCCGGCGCGCGCACCGGGCCGGCCTCGGCGTCGAGCGCCCGGGCGAAGCGGCTGAGCGCATCGGCCGGCGGACGGATCGCCTCATTGGATGCAGCGGTGCTGGAGAATTCTGCTTCGGCCTCGCCGAGTGCGGCAAGCGCTGCCGGGTCAGTCGCCAGCCATTCCTCGACGGCTTCGAGCTCCGCACCTTCAAGCGAGCCGTTCAGATAGAACGGCAGCAGCGTTTCCATTTCATCGCGACGCGACATCTTTTCAGCGGCGCTCATGGCCACCCCCTGTCGTAACCGGCGGTCTTGAGGGCCTCGCCGAGTTTCTTGCGGGCGTAGAACATCCTGGTCTTGACGGTGGCAACCGGAATGCCGAGCACCTCGCCGATCTCGGTCACCGACTGTCCGTGGTAATAGGCAAGGTCGATCACCGTTCGGTGTTCTTCCGGCAAGGCATCGACGAAGCGCCGCAACGCGGCGCCCTTGTCTTCCTTCATGGTGACGACTTCCGGCGTATCGGCGCCGTCGGCGATCTGGGCCGCGTCATCGTCGTCGATCCAGTCTTCCTTTTTCTTGCGCAGCGACGACAGCGCCTTGAAGCGGGCGATGCCGAGCAGCCATGTCGAGACTTCCGAGCGGCCCTCGAAGCCGGGCGCCTGGCGCCAGAGTTCGAGAAACACCTCGTTGGCGATATCGTCGGCCATCATTTCCGATCCGGTCTGGCGCACCACGAAACGGTAGACCCGCGCGTGGTGGCGCATGAACAGGAGCCGCACGGCGGCGCGGTCGCCCTTCGCGACCCGGCCGACAAGCGCGCGATCGGTTTCCGTCGCTGCCGTCATGGCCGATCGAGCCGCCTGGCTCCTGTCTGCTCTGTCGCTGATCGGCCCAAAAAGGTTCACCGCTTTCCGCCCGGATTTTCGAAAGCTAACCGAAGAGCGGAGAGGTTGCCAGAGTATACCGTTCCCCCGTTCTTAGGGGTCCAGTCTCAGTCAGGGGCGCCAAGCAAAAGGCGGCCGTCAGGCTCGCAATGACGACGGCCACAAGGCGGCTCATGCGCGTCGGGCAAGGTGCAGTCCTTCAGCCTCGGACGGAGCGCCATTGGACGACACCGCCGCGCAGGATTCCCGACAGTTTTGTAACTCACCGGTCCGCTGCCGGGCGACTAAGGTCCCGATCGCAACCACTAACCCAGCTGAAGAAGCGAATGTCATGACCAACTACAGCTTTGCGGCCGCGACTCGCGGATCGATCGCCGATGCCGGTGTTGGATGCGCTCAATCGTCCATGCGACTGGTGGGGCGCATGAAGCCTTGCGCGGTCGGAAGGAGCTATCCATGAGACAGATTAGGCTGAAAGCGCCGGGAGGCTTGGAAAATCTCAAGCTGGTCGAGACGGATTGCCCGGAACCAGGGCCGGGTGAGTTGCTTGTCAGGATACGGGCGTGTTCGTTGAATTTCCACGACAGCATGGTGGCGCTGGGAAAGAAACCGTGCGCCGATGGCCGTATCCCGCTGTCCGATGGCGCTGGAGAAGTGGTTGCGGTCTCAGATGATGTCCAAGAATTCAAGGCCGGAGATGCCGTCGTCAGCACCTATTGGCCCCATTGGCTGGCCGGCGAACCGACGCCAGCCAATAAGACGGGCGAATTGGGAGATGATGTTGACGGCTATGCCCGCGAATATGTGTGCATGCCGTGGCACGCCTTCACAAGGGCACCGGCAGACTTCACGCATATGGAGGCGGCAACGCTTACCTGTGCCGGCGTTACCGCCTGGAAAGCCCTGATGGTGTGCGGGCAGGTAAAGCCCGGTGATACGGTGCTGGTCCTTGGCACGGGAAGTGTATCGCTGTTCGCGCTGCAATTCGCAAAAATTGCGGGCGCTCGCGTTATTGCAACCTCCTCATCGGAGGAGAAGCTGGAAAAGCTGAAGCGGTTTGGAGCCGACATTGTCGTCAATTACAAGGCAGTGCCGGATTGGGGCCAGAAGGTAAGGATTTTGACGGACGGACGCGGCGTCGATCATGTGATCGAGGTTGGCGGGCCCGGCACGTTGGAGCAGTCGATAACAGCTTGCAGGATGGGCGGCCACATCGCACTAATCGGTGTCTTGACTGGTTTTGCCGGACAAGTTTCGATCCCGGCCCTGTTTTCCAATCAGATTAGGGTAAGCGGAATCTCGATTGGCAGCAGGGCAGACCAAGAAGACATGATTCGTGCCATAGAGGCCAACCGTTTGAAGCCTGCTATCGACCGCGGTTTTCCGCTGCAGGAGATCGCCAATGCCTTCAAGCACTACGAGTCCCAAAAGCATTTTGGCAAGGTGTGTCTCGAACTTTGACTGCTGTATCTGGCCTCCATTTGGCGTTGCGCATTTCGGCCCCAGCTTCATGTTCTCCGTAAGCAAGCAGGCTAGGCACCCCACCCCATTCAGTCGAGAAACGACTTGGCCTTCATGGTGGCGGGCACCGGCACGCCGAGGCGCGCTAGCACAGTCGGCGCAAGCTGCAGCTGGTTGAGCAGTGTATCGGCCTCCGGACCCTTGCCCAGTCCGAAATAATACAGAGCAAAATCCTGCATCTCGTCGTCATGGCCGCCATGATGGCCGCGATCGGTCTGGCCGTGATCGGCGGTGACGATGACCTCGTAGCCGGCTTCCCGCCACCTCGGCAGGAAGGTGGCGAGCATGCCGTCCATCGCATAGACGGCATGGTCCATCTCGTGGCAGTCGTGGCCGAAGCGGTGGCCCATCGAATCCAGCGTGCAGGTGTGCAGGATGCCGTAGTCGATGCCGTGGCGTCTGGTCAGCATGGTCAGCGTCGCGAACAGGTCGACGTCGCTCGGCGTCATCTGGTTCCTGGCATTGTAGCCGGTCATGGTGTGGAACCGGCCATGGGTGATCGGCCCGCCCGGCTCGTCGAACTCCATGTCCTCGACCAGATCGAACGGAGAGGCCCGGAAGAATTCTGACCAGTAGGAATGGGTGACCGCGCCGGTCTTGCCGCCGGCCTTGCTGACTTCGGAGAAGATATCAGGTTGCTCGACGCGGAACCGGTTCTCGTTGGTCAAGATGCCATGCACCTGCGGCGCCACGCCGGTGTGGATCGAGGCATAGCAGCAGGCCGAAGTCGATGGCAGCACGGAGCGCATCTTCCAGATCCGCGCTTCGCCCGATTGCACCCAGCCTTCGAGATTGCCCATCAGCCGGCGCCAGTTGCGGTAAGGCACGCCGTCGAGGATGATCAGCAGAAGTTTTGTCGTCAGCGCCACCGGGATGTTTAATTCCCCGCGCTGGCCATGCGCCGTCCCTTGATCGCCTTTTCCAGCCAGCCAATCTCCATTTCAGGGACTGAGGACAAGAGAAGGTCGGTATAGGCATCGAAGGGCGGCGCCAGCACCTGGCTCTTGGCGCCGTAGCGCACCACCTCGCCGCGATACATCACCGCGATCGAATCGGCGATCGACTTCACCGTCGCGAGGTCGTGGGTGATGAACAGATAGGCGACGTTTTCCTCCTTCTGCAGCTCGAGCAGCAGCTTCAGGATGCCGTTGGCCACCAGCGGGTCGAGCGCCGAGGTCACCTCGTCGCAGATGATCAGCTTCGGCTTGGCCGCCAGCGAGCGGGCGATGCAGACGCGCTGCTTCTGGCCGCCGGAAAGCTCGGCCGGGTAGCGGTCGACGAAGCCCTTGCCCATCTCGATCTTGTCGAGCAGTTCGGCGACGCGGGCGTCACGTTGCCTTCCACGCAGACCGAAATAGAATTCGAGCGGCCGGCCGATGATGGTGCCGACGGTCTGGCGCGGATTCATCGCCACGTCGGCCATCTGGTAGATCATCTGCAACTGGCGCAGATCTTCCTTGGGCCGGTCGGCAAGTCGGTTGGCGAGCGGACGCCCGTCGAAGGTGACGGTGCCTTGTTCTGGTGGCAAGAGGCCGGTGATGGCGCGCGCCAGTGTCGACTTGCCCGACCCGGACTCGCCGACCACGGCCAGCGTCTGGCCCGGATAGATGTCGACCGAGACGTTCTTCAGCACCTTGATGTGGCTGCGGCCATAGGCGGCGGTGATGTTCTTGACCGACAGGAACGGCGTCGTGCCGGGCTTCTGCTCCTGGTGCTCGATCTCATGCACCGAGACCAGCGCATTGGTGTATTCCTGGCGCGGTTCCTTGATGATCTGGCGGGTGCCGCCCCATTCGACCAGCCGGCCATGGCGCAGCACCATGATCTCGTCCGAGACCTGGGCGACGACGGCAAGGTCATGAGTGATGTACAGCGCTGCGACATGGGTGTCGCGGATGGCGTCCTTGATCGCCGCCAGCACGTCGATCTGCGTCGTCACGTCGAGTGCAGTGGTTGGCTCGTCGAAGACGATCAGGTCGGGCTCGGAGCACAGCGCCATCGCCGTCATCACACGCTGCAGCTGGCCGCCGGACACCTGGTGCGGAAAGCGCTCACCGATGCTTTCGGGGTTCGGCAGGCTGAGCTTCTTGAACAGCGCGATGGCGCGTTTTTCGGCGGCGGCCCGTGTCGCCGTGCCATGCAGCAGCGTCGCCTCGACCACCTGGTCCATCAGTCTGTGCGCCGGGTTGAAGGCGGCGGCAGCCGATTGCGCGACATAGCAGACCTCGCGGCCGCGCAGCTTGCGAAAGCCTTCCTTGCCGCCCTTGAGGATGTCGCGGCCGTTCAGGATGACCTCACCGCCGGTGATGCGCACGCCGCCGCGGCCATAGCCCATCGACGCCAGGCCGATGGTCGACTTGCCGGCGCCGGACTCGCCGATCAGGCCGAGCACCTTGCCCTTCTCGAGTGTCAGCGAGACGTCGTGGACCAGCACGATGTTCTTCGGCGCCTCGCCCGGCGGGAACACGGTGGCCTCGATGCGCAGATTGCGGATGTCGAGCAGCAGGGATTTTGGTCGCTGGTCAGCCATTATCCGCGCCCTCCCTTCAGGCTTGTCGTGCGGTTGAGCACCCAGTCGGCGACAAGGTTGACGGAAATCGCCAGCATGGCGATCGCCGCAGCAGGGATGAGCGCTGCCGCGATGCCGAAGACGATACCGTCCTTGTTTTCCTTGACCATGCCGCCCCAGTCGGCGCTAGGCGGCTGCACGCCGAGGCCGAGGAAGGACAGCGTCGACAGGAACAGCACCGCATAGATGAAGCGCAGGCCGAGTTCCGAAACCAGCGGCGACAACGCGTTGGGCAGGATCTCGCGGAAGATGATCCACACGCTGCCTTCGCCGCGCAGCTTGGCCGCCTCGACGAAATCCATGACGTTGATGTCGACGGCGACCGCCCGCGACAGGCGGTAGACGCGGGTCGAGTCGAGAACGCCCATGACCAGGATCAGCGTCACCAGGTTGGTTGGCAGCACCGAGAGCACGACCAGGCCCATGATCAGCGTCGGGATCGACATCAGGAGATCGACGAGGCGCGACATAAGCGTATCGAACCATCCGCCGAAAACCGCCGCCGAGAAGCCAAGGATGGCGCCGAGCGAGAAGGACAGCGCGGTGGCCAGCACCGCGATGAACAGCGTGACGCGGGCGCCGTAGATCATGCGCGAAAGGAGGTCGCGGCCGAGATTGTCGGTGCCCAGCCAATGTGTCGCCGACATCGGTCCCCAGACATCGCCGACGATCTCGCCATTGCCATACGGCGCGATCCAGGGTGCGAAGATCGCCGCCAGCACGAACAGCGCAGTCAGCACCAGGCCGATCAGCGCAGGGACGGGGATGCGTTTTATGTCGAGCATGCTCGCTCCCCTTATTTCGGGTGTCTAAGACGCGGATTGGCGACGATCGCCGCTATGTCCGCAATGATGTTGAGGCTGATATAAACGGCGGCGAAGATCAGGCCGACCGCCTGCACCACCGGCACGTCGCGCTTGGTGACGTGGTCGACGAGATATTGCCCCATCCCCGGATAGACGAAGATCACCTCGACCACGACGACGCCGACGATGAGATAGGCGAGGTTGAGCATGACGACGTTGATGATCGGCGCAATCGCATTGGGAAAGGCATGCCGGCGGATGACGGCGAATGCCGAAAGCCCCTTGAGCTCGGCGGTTTCCACATAAGCGGATTGCATGACGTTGAGGATCGCGGCGCGCGTCATGCGCATCATGTGGGCGAGCACCACCAGCGTCAGCGCCGCCGCCGGCAGCATGATCGCCTGCATGCGTTCGCCAAAAGGCATTCCGTCATAGACCGTCGAGATGCCGGGGAAGATCTGGTATTTCACGGCAAAGAAATAGACGAGCACGTAGCCGATAAAAAATTCGGGAAACGACGTCGAGGCGAGCGCCAGTCCGGAGATCAGTTTGTCGACCCAGCCATTGCGGTAGCGCACCGCAATCAGGCCGAGGATGATCGCCAGCGGCACGGCCACGACTGCCGCCCAGAAGGCGAGGAACAGCGTATTCCACAACCGCCCCTTGATCGACGTCGCAATATCCTGCCCGCTCGACATGGCGGTGCCGAGATCGCCGGTCACGACGCCGCCGAGCCAGCGGAAATAGCGGATAAAGGCCGGATCGTTGAGGCCGAGCTGCTCGCGCAGATTGGCGAGCGATTCCGGTGTCGCCGACTGTCCGAGGATGGCTTGCGCGACATCGCCGGGCAGGATTTGGGTGCCGGCGAAGATCAGGACCGATACGGCCAACAGCAGGAGGATACCCAGCGCAATGCGCTGGGCCACCAGTTTCACGAGGGGTGAGGACATATCCGCAAAGCCGGGCTCAGGCTTCGAGCCAGCACTTTGCCAGAGCGTACCCGTTCATCAGCTCCTGATGCGGATCGTCGACCCAGCCGGCGACCTTGGCGCCCGTCGCGTCGATAAACTGGTTGAACATCGGCAGGATGAGACCGCCCTCGTCGCGAACGAGCATCGCCATGTCGCGATACATCGCCTTGCGCTTGGCCTCGTCGAGCTCGGCGCGGGCCGCCAACACCATCTTGTCGAAATCCGGACGCAGGAAACGCGTGTCGTTCCAGTCGGCGGTCGACAGATAAGCGGTCGAATACATCTGGTCCTGCGTCGAGCGGCCGCCCCAGTAGGAAGCGGAGAAGGGCTGCTTGTTCCAGACTTCCGACCAGTAGCCGTCGCCCGGTTCACGCTTGATTTCCAGCGTGATGCCGGCCTTGGCCGCGCTCTGCTGATAGAGCTGCGCGGCATCGACCGCGCCGGGGAAGGCGACATCCGACGTCCTGAGCAGGACGGCGCCGTCATGGCCTGACTTCTTGTAGTGGAATTTGGCCTTGTCGGGATCGAATTTGCGCTGCTCGATGTCGTCGGAGAACAATGGGTAGGACGCATTGATCGGAAAGTCGTTGCCGAGCGAGCCATAGCCCCTGAGGATCTTGTCGAGCATCTCCTCGCGGTCGATCGCCAGCTTCAGCGCCATGCGCAGATCGTTGTTGTCGAACGGCGCCGTGTTGCAATGCATGATGAAGACGTAGTGGCCGGGTCCCGAATGGTTGCGGATGGTGACGCCCGGCAGACGCTTGATCAGGTCGACGATCTTCGGCTCGACGCGGTTGATCATGTTGACCTGGCCGCCCTGCAAGGCCGCCGTGCGCGCCGTGGCGTCGTTGATGACGATGACCTCGATCTGGTCGGCATGGCCCATCTTGTCGCCCTGCCAGTAGTTGGCGAAGCGCTCGCCGCCATGGCGAACGCCGGGCTCGTTGGTGGTGATCTTGTAGGGGCCGGCCGAGATGCCGGCGTCGGGCTTGTCCTTGCCGCCATTGGGCTGGACGATGAGGTGATAGTCGCTGAGCAGATAGGGAAGGTCGGCATTGGCCTCCTTCAGCGTCAGCACGACTTCCTTACCGCTGGCCTTGATGCTCTCGATGCCCTTCATGTAGCCGAGCGCGCCCGACTTCGCCTTCTCGTCCGAATGGCGTTCGAGCGTGGCAGCCACGTCCTCGGCGGTCACCGTCTTGCCATTGTGGAATTCGACGCCGTCGCGAATCTTCAGGGTCCAGGTCTTGGCGTCGTCCGACGCGCCGATCTCCTCGGCGATGCGGTTCTCGAGAGTGCCTTCCGGAGACAACTCGACGATCAGTTCGCCCCACATCTTGCCGAAGGCGAACGGCACCTGGGTCATGAACAGGGCCGGATCGAGGCTGTTGGTGGACTCGCCGCCGACCAGGCCGGCCTTCAGCGTGCCGCCCTTGACCGGACCCGCGGCGCGCGCCGCACTTGAAAGCAGCGAGTTGGCGAAGGTCGCGGTGACGCCGAGCGCTGCCGCCCGGCCGAGAAAATCACGACGGCTCAGTTTGCCGGATGCGACGCGCCGGCTAAGGAATTCCAGTTCGTTCGACATGTTGAGTTCCTCACTCTGTTGGTTCGACCTTGTGGTCGTTTTTTATCATTTCTTGTGAGGAGAATAATGACCGCAAGGGAACGCCGTAAGCAAGACCGAATGCGACATGCCGTGGCGTAAATCGTACGTCGCAATTGGACCAATCCGCATAAGCGCTCAAAGCAGTGCGCGCGGGATTTTCTCTTCGAAATTGCGCTCGAAAACCAGATTTTCGCCTTCATAGGCTTCGATTCTGGCGCTAACCATGAAGCTTTGCGCGTCGGACCGCATTTCGGCGGATGTTTCGGTGCGCACCGACCATCCATTTCGCGACAGCGTTTGCGTCCAATGCGTCTTGCCCGACGCCGACAGCGGATTGTCGGGATGGATCGCCCATGTCTCTCGCGCGATGCTGCCATTGGCGAGGCCATGCTCCAGATCGCGCACCTCGCCGAAATCGTCGACGATGGAAAGCGTGACGATTCCGGTCTTTTCGTCGCGATCAACGTGACGTTCGGAATTGGTGGCGCGGATCGTTTCGGTTGCCCAGGGCGCGGCTGCCTCGGGTGAGGGGAAACCGACTTCGTCGCCTTGCGCCAGCGGGCGCAACGGCAGCATCAGCGTTGCCGCCGACAGGCCAAGCCGGACCCGCTCCGGCGATGGCCAGATCATCGGCCAGTAGGCGTTCGACACGGCAATACGCAGGCGGTGGCCTGATGGTACGCGATAGGCACATTGGTCGAGCACCACCCGGGCGCCGACAGTTTCGCCCGGCACCAGCGCTTGCGGGAATTCGTGCGAGTTGCGGTGCGTCAGGTTGAGCACGCCGTAGGAGATCAGCTCCGACGCGCCGTCGGGATGCACGTCGCAGAGCCGGATGGCGATGTTCGCCTGGCGCCGGTCCGACGAGACCCTGACCAGCACCTCCGGCGCGCCGACAATGTCGATCGCTTCGGTGAGCACCGGCTGGTCGAAACACACCGACAGCGCATCGTCGGGGCGCTGGTCACCAGGCAGTTCCGGGCCGAAAGTGAAGGGAAAATATTCGCCACCGGCAAGGCCGCAGCTTTGCGGCGAAGCGACGATGATCGGCTTGCGGCCTTCTGGGATCAACTCGATGTCCTGCGTTTTGATCTCAGGCGACGGCCACACCGGTTCCGCGACCCAGCGCCCCGGCCGCTCGGGATGCCAGCGCGCGGGGCTGACGCTATCCATGACATAGGCGCGGTAGGCAGGATCGGCCTCGACGCCGGTGTCGGTGCCCTTTAGCCAGCGGTCCCACCAGCGCAACGCCTCCTGCAGGAAACCGATGCGCGGTTCGGGCGCGGCATAATGCGGGTATTTGTGGATCCACGGGCCGACGATGCCTTTGACCGGCGCCTCGATATTGGCGGCGAGATGAGAAATGGTGTTGCGATAGCCGTCATGCCAGCCGCCGATCGACAGCACGGCGGCTTGGATTGCGGAATAGTCCTCGCAGATCGAGCCGCGCTTCCAGTAGGCATCGCGGTGCTGGTGCTGCAGCCACAGCGGCGCCAGGAAGGGCTGGTTCTCCAGCCGGGTCAGCCACTGGTCGCGCCAGCGGTTGTCGCCGGCCAGCAGCGGATCCGGCGGCCGCGAGGAATAGGACAGCATGGTCGAGGCCCAGCCGAAATTCTCGATCAGCAGGCAGCCGCCCTTGTAGTGGATGTCGTCGGCATAGCGGTCGACGGTCGAACAGAGACTGATCACCGCCTTCAGCGCCGGGGGCTGCTTGGCTGCCACCTGCAGGCAGTTGAAGCCGCCCCAGGAGATGCCCATCATGCCGACATTGCCGTTGCACCAGGGCTGGGCCGCCGCCCAGGCGATCACATTGCAAGCATCTTGCAATTCCTGCTCGGAATATTCGTCGTCCATAAGCCCTTCGGAATCGCCATTGCCGCGCATGTCGACGCGGATCGAGGCGTAGCCGTGGCCGGCGAAATAGGGATGCGTCAGCTGATCGCGAATGATCGTGCCGTCGCGCTTGCGGTAGGGCAGGTGCTCGAGGATCGCCGGCACCGGATCGTCGCCAGCGTCGACTGGCATCCACACCCGCGCCGACAGCCTGCAGCCATCCGGCATGACGATCCCCATATCCGGAAACTCGACGACCTTACGGGGAAATTCAGTGACGGTTTTCATGCGGCCACATGATGGAGCCGCTGCCGATGCGTCGTGGGCCAGCCAACGAAATCGGCTGGTCAATCCGCGTCAACTCAGCGGAATGTCGTTTTCGGCCTTGCTCGCCTGGTAGGCGTCGGAAAGTTCGTCGTAGCGTGCGGCGATCGTGCCGATCCGCGTTTCCAGCCGCCGGCGCTCGGCCTCGGGCAACGACCGCACCAGTCTGCGGATCGAAAAGCTCTTCCAATAGGCGTTCTCGGCATTGTAGCCACCTGGGTCGAGGGTGAAGACCTCCTTCAGGATCTTCAGATCGTGCGGGATGGCGAAGCTGTCGCGCGAATCCTCGTGCGAAAACAGATAGTAGAAATTGTCGAAGCCGGTCCAGGTGATTGCCGACAGGCAGAGCGAGCAAGGTTCGTGGGTGGCGAGGAAGATCGCGTCCTTGGTGTCGACGCGCTCGGCTCTCGGCATTTCGTAGAACCGCTTCAGGCAGTGCACTTCGCCATGCCAGAGCGGGTTCTCCGTCTCGTTGTTGGTTTCGGCGAGCACCAGCGAGCGGTCGTCCTTGCGCAGGATCGCCGCGCCGAACAGCTTGTTGCCATGCGCGACGCCTTCGGCCGTCTTCGGCACGATGTCATGCTCGATAACGTCGAGCAGGCGGTCGATCAGCGAGACGTCGGCCATCATGCGGTCCCGTCGGGAAGATGGATCTTGTAAGCGTGTGAGAAATGGCACTCCTCGAGATTGGAGCCGTCGCCGCCGCGATCGACAACGAGAAAATCCTGGACCTCGCCGATCGGCGTCAGCACGCCGTGCCACCGATTGCGCGGATAGTTGACGCCTTGCCCGGGCGCGGTGAGGAAGGCTTGCGGCTCGCCCGGACCTGTGTCGCCATCATGGCAGACGACGACCAGGAACGGGCGTGGCGACAGTGGTATGAAAGCTTGGCTGCCGAACGGGTGACGCTCGACCATCGTCAGCTTCAGCGGAAAATCGTAGGGCGTGCCACGCACTATGGAGATCAGAACGCGCGCATTCGGCCCCTGCGCTTCGACGATGGCGAGGTCGTGGTAGCGCTCGGCCTGGCCGCCATTGATCGGGTAGTGATTGTCGCCGCCCATATCGATGACGTCGCCGAACTCGGCAAAATTTTCGCGGGTCAGCGGCCGCGCGATGATGCGGGTCATGGCGCGCGTCTCGCGACGCCGGCGCCGCCAAGCTTGGCATGCCGGTTGACGTCCTTGTAGAGCAGATAGCGGAACTGGCCCGGACCGCCGGCATAGCAGGCCTGCGGGCAGAAGGCGCGCAGCCACATATAGTCGCCGGCCTCGACCTCGACCCAGTCCTGGTTGAGGCGATAGACCGCCTTGCCCTCCAGCACATAGAGGCCGTGCTCCATGACATGGGTCTCGGCGAAGGGAATGACCGCGCCCGGTTCGAGCGTGACGATGGTGACATGCATGTCGTGGCGCATGTCTTCAGGATCGACGAAGCGGGTCGTCGCCCACCGACCGTCGGTGCCGGGCATCGGGCTCGGTGCGACATCTTGCTCGTTGGTGAAGAAGGCCTGCGGCGGATCGATGCCTTCGACGGCGTCGTAGGCCTTGCGGATCCAGTGGAAGCGGACAGCAGCACCGCTCTCGTTGCGAACGGTCCATCCGCTGGCGGGCGGCAGGAAAGCAAAGCCACCCGGCTGCAGGACATGCGTCTTGCCGGCAAGCGAGACGCTTAGCTCGCCCTCGACCACGAACAAGGCGCCCTCGGCGCCGGCATCCGGTTCCGGCCGGTTGCTGCCGCCGCCGGGCGCCACCTCGACGATGTACTGCGAAAACGTCTCGGCAAAGCCGGACAGCGGCCGCGACAGCACCCAGACGCGGGTCTTGTCCCAGAACGGCAAGGCGCTGGTGACGATGTCCTGCATCACGCCCCTTGGAATGACGGCATAGGCCTCGGTGAAGACGGCGCGGCCGGTCAGCAGCTCACTCTGGCCGGGGTGGCCGCCATGCGGCGCGTAATAGGTTCGATCGGCCATTTTCATCGTATCCATCAGTTCAAAGCCTATTGCAGAACCCAAAGCTTATTACGAAAGCCAAAGCTTATTACGGAAGAATGTCCTTGAGGCGAAGCAGCGCGATGCACTCGACCTGTTTGCAGGCGGTTTCGAATTCGACGTCGTGGCCGTTGCCGATGCGCGCCTCGAACTCAGCCAGGATTTCCGCCTTGGTCTTGCCTTTCACCGCGATAATGAAGGGAAAGCCAAAGGAAGTGACGTAGGCGGCATTGAGTTTTGAGAACAGCTCGCGCTCCTTGTCGGTCAGCGCATCAAGCCCGACGGAGGCCTGTTCCCTCGCCGATTCCGCCGTCAGCCGCTTGGCACGCGCCAGTTTTCCGGCAAGGTCGGGATGGGCGTTGAGCACGGAGAGCCGCTCGGCCTCGCTGGCGCCGCGAAAGATACGGCACAGCGCATTATGGAGGCCGCCGGCGCTGTCATGCGCCGGGCCGAGTTCCAGTTCGTAGGCGCGCTCGGCGATCCACGGCGAATGCTCGAACACGCCGCCGAAAGCCTGGACGAAAGCCTCGAACTCCATCTTCGACGGGCGCAGCGCCGGCGGCCGGAACGGATGGGTTTCCTGCCAGTGCCTGGCGATGTCGATGCGCCGCGCCAGCCAGACCCTGTCGTGCGATTTGACGTAGTCGACGAAGCGCTTGAGCGCCGCGGCCCGACCCGGCCGCCCAACGAGACGGCAGTGCAGGCCGATGTTCATCATGCGCGGCCGTCCTGCCTTGCCCTCGGCATAGAGCGTCTCGAAACTGTCTCTGAGATAGGCGAAGAACTGGTCACCCGAGTTGAAGCCCTGCGGCGTGGCGAAGCGCATGTCGTTGGCGTCGAGCGTATAGGGGATGATGAGCTGCGGCTTCGCCGATCCGTCAGGCCCGTCATGCTCGAACCAGTAGGGCAACTCGTCGTCATAAGTGTCCGACACATAGTCGAAGCCACCTTCTTCCGCCGCCAGCCGCACGGTGTTGATCGAGGTGCGGCCGGTGTACCAGCCGGTCGGCCGTGCCCCGGTCACCTCGTAGTGCAGTTCGATCGCCTCTTCCATGTCGCGGCGCTCGTCCTCTGGCGCATGGTCGCGGTAGTCGATCCATTTCAGGCCGTGCGAGGCGATTTCCCAGCCGGCCTCCTGCATCGCCGCGACCTGATCGGGCGAACGCGCCAGCGCCGTGGCGACGCCGTAGCAGGTGACCGGCACCTCAGCCTCGGTGAACAGACGCAGCAATCGCCAGAAGCCGGCACGCGCGCCATATTCGTAGATCGATTCCATATTCCAGTGGCGCTGGCCGGGCCAGGGCGCGGCGCCGACGATCTCGGACAGGAAGGCCTCCGAAGCCTTGTCGCCGTGCAGGACGCAGTTCTCGCCGCCCTCTTCGTAATTAACGACGAACTGCACCGCTACATGCGCCCCGCCAGGCCATTTCGGATCCGGCGGATTTGCGCCGTAGCCACGCATGTCTCGTTCGTAACGCATTGTCACTCCTGCCGGATAGTGTGATCAGGATAGTCGAAAGGGCCGCTTGCGCATTCCCCCGAAAATTTTTGAAAGTGTTTTTGCAGCACTTCACTCGACCGGGACTTATGCATCGCCTTTAATTGGCGCACAATTCGTCAAGCACGTTTTGAGTGTACCGGAATGGGAGCAGCCAGTGGCGGAAACGTCGAAAGCCGAAGGCGGACGTCTGACGACCCATGTCCTCGACACCGCGACCGGCAGGCCGGCGGCAGGTTTGTCGATCGAGCTTTACCGCATCAACGACGACATGCGGACGCATCTGAAGACAGCGGTCACCAATGCCGACGGCCGCTGTGACGCGCCGCTGCTTGCCGATGCGGAATTCCGCACCGGCGAATACGAGCTGGTCTTCGCTGCCGGCGACTATCTGCGCCGGCAGGGGTTGAGACTGCCGGAACCAGCCTTCCTCGACAGCGTGCCGATCCGCTTCGGCATGGCCGAGCCGGTGCACTATCATGTGCCGCTGCTTATATCCCCCTACGGCTATTCGACCTATCGGGGGAGCTGAGACATGACGAGGCTCAAAACACGCAGCGAGATACGCTTCATCCTCAATGGCGAGAAGGTTGCGTTGACCAAGGTTGCGCCCGACGAGACCTTGCTCGACTGGCTGCGGCTCGAGCGCTCGCTGCGCGGCACCAAGGAAGGTTGCGCCGAGGGCGATTGCGGCGCCTGCACCGTTCTGGTCGGAAGGCTCTCTGCCGGCCGGCTGGTCTATGAAAGCGTCAATGCCTGCATCCGCTTCCTTGGCTCGCTCGATGGCACGCATGTCGTGACCGTCGAGCATCTGCGTGGCGACGGCGATAGGCTGCATCCGGTGCAGCAGGCGATGGTCGACTTTCACGGCTCGCAATGCGGTTTCTGCACGCCGGGCATCGTCATGTCGCTTTACGCTCTGTGGATGCGGTCGCCGGAGCCGTCGGATGCGGCCATCGAAAAGGCGCTGCAGGGCAATCTCTGCCGTTGCACCGGCTACGAAGCGATCATCCGCGCCGCGCGCGCCATCTCCAGCTACGGCAAGACGGCGAAAGACCCGCTGGCGGCGGAGCGCGAGGCCATCACGGCCAAGCTTGCGGCCGTGAAAGACGGGTCGCGTATCGAGATCGGCGCCGGCAAGCAGCGGCTGATCGTGCCGGCGAATACCGACGATCTCGCCGCTGTGCTCGATAAGGAGCCCGGCGCTACCATCGTTGCCGGTTCGACTGATGTCGGCCTATGGGTGACCAAACATATGCGCGAGATTTCGCCGGCGATCTTCATCGGCAATCTCGACGGGCTCTGCGCGGTTTCCGAGGACAAGGGCATCATCTCGATCGGCGCTGGTGTCACCTATACCGAAGCTTTCTCAATATTGGCGAAGCGCATACCCGCGCTCGGGCCGCTGTTCGATCGCATCGGCGGAGACCAGGTGCGCAATATGGGCACGATCGGCGGCAACATCGCCAATGGCTCGCCGATCGGCGACACGCCGCCGCCGCTGATCGCACTCGGCGCGCGGCTGACGCTGCGCCGGGGCAACAAGCGGCGGACGATCCCGCTCGAAGATTTCTTCATCGCCTATGGCAAGCAGGATCGGCAGCCGGGCGAGTTCGTCGAGGCCGTGCATGTCCCAGTGCCGGGCAGGGACACCAAATTCGCCGTCTACAAGATCACCAAGCGCCGTGACGAGGACATCACCGCAGCGCTTGGCGCATTCCTGCTGACCCTGGCCGGCGACGGCACGGTGGCGGATATCCGGATCGCCTATGGCGGCATGGCGGCAACGCCGAAGCGGGCGGCCGCAGTTGAAGAGGCGCTGCTTGGCAGGCCCTGGACGGAGGCGACGGTCGAGGCGGCCATGGCCGAGTACGCCAAAGACTTTACCCCGCTGACCGACATGCGAGCGAGCGCCGAATACCGGGCGCTGGCGGCGCGCAACCTGCTGTTGCGGTTCTTCGCCGAGACCAGCGGCACCAAGGCGCCGATCCAGATATCGCGCCACGAGGTGGCGTGATGAGCTTGTATATTACCTCAGGCAAACAGACAGCCGAACGATCACGAGTAGCGTCCTTTTCCCCGTTTACGGGGAGAGGATGCCGGCAGGCAGATGAGGGGCGGCGCCGTCCTCGATCGATATTCGCAAGCTCGTCAACGTCAACGCTGCCCCTCATTCGGCCCTTCGGGCCACCTTCTCCCCGTGGACGGGGAGAAGGGAGGAGAGGCGCGCCATGACCCGCCACGCTCCCAACCTCAGGGCACAGAAAATCGCTGGTGGCGTTGCCACCGACCAGCGCCATGATTCCGCCCACAAGCATGTCCGCGGCACCGCCGTCTACATCGACGACATGCCGGAACCATCAGGCACGCTGCATGGCTGCCTCGGGCTTTCGAGGGCCACGCACGCCACCATCACCAGCATGGACCTGTCGGCGGTGCGCGCAGCACCCGGTGTCGTCGACGTGCTGACGGCCAGTGACGTGCCGGGCGAAAACGACATTTCGCCGACCGGCCGTCACGACGAACCGGTGCTGGCCGACGGCAAGGTGCAGTTCTTCGGCCAGCCGATCTTCTGCGTTATCGCCGAAACCCGCGAGCAGGCGCGCCGTGCAACGAGGCTGGCCAAGGTCGAATACAAGGAATTGCCTTTCGTCACCGACATCGGCGTCCTCGATCCCAGGAAGGACAAGCTTGTCACGCCGCCGCTGACCCTGAGGCGCGGCGATGCCGCGGCTGCGATCAACGCGGCGCCGCGCCGGCTGAAGGGAAAAATGCGCATCGGGGGCCAGGACCATTTTTATCTCGAAGGCCAGATCGCCATGGCCATTCCGGGCGAGGATCAGGACGTCACGATTTATTCCTCGACCCAGCATCCGAGCGAAATCCAGCACATGGTCAGCCATGCGCTCGGCGTGCCGAGCCATGCCGTCACGGTCGAGATCCGCCGGATGGGCGGCGCTTTCGGCGGCAAGGAAACGCAGGGCAACCAGTTTGCAGTATTGGCCGCTATTGCCGCGAAGAAACATCATCGCGCCGTCAAAATCCGGCCCGACCGTGACGACGACATGATCGCCACCGGCAAGCGCCACGACTTTCTGGTCGACTACGAGGTCGGCTTCGACGACGAGGGCAATATTCTCGGTGTCGATTTCATGTTCGCGACGCGCTGCGGCTTCTCGGCGGACCTCTCAGGACCAGTGACCGACCGAGCGCTGTTCCACTGTGACAACACCTATTTCTGGCCGGCGGTGCACGCGCAATCGGCGCCGCTCTACACCAACACCGTGTCGAACACCGCCTTCCGCGGCTTCGGCGGTCCGCAAGGCATGGTCGGGGCCGAGCGCGTCATCGAAGAGGTCGCCTTTGCCGTCGGCAAGGACCCGCTCGAAATCCGCAAGAAGAACTTTTATGGCACCAGCGACCGCAATGTCACGCCCTATCACCAGACGATCGAGGACAACATCATCCACCGCATCGTCGCCGAACTGGAGGCGAGTTGCGACTATGCGAGGCGCCGCCGCACCATTGAAGCGTTCAACGCCAACAGCCGCTTCATCAAACGTGGATTGGCGCTGACGCCGGTCAAGTTCGGCATCTCGTTCACCGCCACCCACTACAACCAGGCCGGCGCGCTGGTGCATGTCTACACCGACGGTTCGGTGCATCTGAACCATGGCGGCACCGAGATGGGGCAGGGCCTCTACGTCAAGGTGGCGCAGGTGGTGGCGGAAGAATTCCAGATCGACCTCGACCAGGTCAAGATCACCGCGACGACGACCGGCAAGGTGCCGAACACCTCGGCGACCGCCGCATCGTCCGGTTCCGACCTCAATGGTATGGCGGCGCAGAACGCGGCCCGGCAGATCAAGGAGCGGTTGACCAACTTCGCAGCCGAAAAATACCAGGTGCCGCGCGATCAGGTATTGTTCCTGCCCAACCGGGTGCGTATCGGCAACCAGGAGATCGCCTTCGCCGATCTCGTCAGGCAGGCCTACATGGCGCGCATCCAGCTTTCGGCGGCGGGCTTCTACAAGACGCCGAAAATCCATTGGGATCGCGACAAGGGCGAGGGCCGCCCCTTCTATTATTTCGCCTATGGCGCCGCGTGCTCGGAAGTCTCGGTCGATACGCTGACAGGCGAATACATGGTCGAGCGCACAGACATCCTGCACGAGACCGGCCGCTCGCTGAACCGCGCCATAGACCTCGGCCAGGTCGAGGGCGGATTCATCCAGGGCATGGGCTGGCTGACGACGGAGGAACTGTGGTGGGACGACAAGGGCCGGCTACGCACCCATGCGCCGTCGACCTACAAGATTCCGCTCGCCTCGGACCGGCCGAAGATCTTCAATGTGACGCTGGCCGACTGGCCTGAGGCACACGAGCCGACGGTGCACCGCTCCAAGGCGGTCGGCGAGCCGCCGCTCCCGCTCGGCATGTCGGTGCTGCATGCCCTGTCGGATGCGGTGGCAAGCGTTGCCGACCACCGGATCTGCCCGCGCCTCGACCCACCGGCGACGCCGGAGCGGGTGCTGATGGCGATCGAACGGCTGAAGAGGGAAGCCAAGACCAGCACGTGAACCAGCCTTGGAATCCCAGAAAGCGTGCAATTCAGGCCGAAAAACTCTATATTTCCCGACAGGGAAAGCGAATGATGAACGCGAAAGTGCAAAGCCTAAAAGCCTTTCTTGCCGGCGCCGGCCGGGTCGCCCTGGTCGAAGTGGCCGGGACAAAGGGCTCGACCCCACGCGAGAAGGGCGCCTTTATGCTCGTCTCGGGCTCGGCGATTTTTGGCACGATCGGCGGCGGCCAACTCGAATACATGGCAATCGACAAGGCACGGCAGATGCTTTTCTCCCCCCTTGAGGGGGAGATGGCCGCGGAGCGGCCAGAGGGGGTCGTCTCAGAAGGCACCGCCAGAGCGTCGAGCACTGCCGCGGCGACCCCACCCGACGGCTTCGCCGCCACCCTCCCCTCGAGGGGGAGGGATATCCGCGCCACGCTCGACATCCCGCTCGGGCCGGAGATCGGGCAGTGCTGCGGCGGCAGGGTCGAGGTGCTGATCCGGCTGGTCGACGCGGCGCTGGCGCGAGAGCTGGTTGCTGCGGCGGAAGCCGAGGAAGCGCATCTGCCGCACGTCTACATCTTCGGCGGTGGCCATGTCGGCCATGCGCTGGCTTCGGCAGTGGCCTTGCTGCCGGTACGTGTCGTCGTTGTCGAGACGCGGGCCGAGGCACTGGAGGGCATGCCGGGCGCGGTCGAAACAGGGCTGACGCCAATGCCCGAGGCGATGGTGCGCAAGGCCCCGGCCGGGGCTGCCTTCGTCGTCCTCACCCACGACCACGCGTTGGATTTCCTGATCGTCGCCGAGGCGCTGAAACGCCGGGATGCCGCCTATGTCGGGATGATCGGCTCGAAAACCAAAAGGGCGACCTTCAGGAGCTGGTTCCTGAAGTCGGCGGATGGCAGCGAGGCGGAATTTGCCCGCCTCGTCTCGCCGATCGGCGGCGATGCGGTCAAGGACAAGCGCCCGCAGGTGATCGCGGCACTCGCCGCAGCCGAGATCATGACGGCGTTGGCCGCCCATGCCACGGCATCAGCCGCGCCGCGCCCAGCCTCTCACAGCAAGGCGATGGCCGGCTGACGGCTAATATCCCGCCGAGTTGCATTTTCGCGCAGGCGCGCTTCCGTAGCGTGCTGCTCACATCGGCCGCTTCAAACCCAGATGGTCGCGCAGCGTGGTGCCTTTATAGTCCTTGCGGAACAGGCCGCGCCGCTGCAGTTCCGGCACGACAAGCGTGGCAAAGGCATCGAACTCACCAGGGAAATAAGATGGCATGACGTTGAAGCCGTCAGCTGCGCCGCCCTCGAACCGTGCTTCGAGCTCGTCGGCGATCTGAGCCGGTGTGCCGACGACGCGCCAATGGCCGCGCGCGCCGGCGAAATGGCGCGCAAGCTGCCGAATGGACAGGTTATCGCGGCGTGACTGCTCGATGACCAGCGCCTGCCGGCTCTGCATGCCTTCGCTGGGCGGCAGCTCCGGCAAGGGCCCATCGATGGGATAGCGCGCGAGATCGGAGATACTGAGATAGCTGGACAGCAGCGCGACGCCGACATCGTCAGGGATCAGCTCCTGCAACTCCTCATGTTTTGCCCGGGCTTCCGCTTCAGTTGCCGCCACGATCGGCGCGACGCCCGGCATGATCTTGATGTCGTCCGGCTCGCGCCCATAAGCCGCCAGCCGTCCCTTGAGATCATCATAAAAGGCCTTTGCCTCCTCGAACGTTTGCGCCGCCGTGAACACTACGTCAGCGGTCCGGGCGGCGAGATCCCTGCCCTCGTCCGATGCTCCGGCCTGAACCATGACCGGCGCGCCTTGGGGCGAGCGTGGCAGGTCGAGTGGGTCGCGCACCGAAAAGCTTCTGCCGTCGTGACCAGGTCCGGAAACCCCGTCGAGCTTGCCTCGCCAGAGTGCGGTCACCACGCCAGCGAATTCACGCGCGCGCTCATAACGGTCGGCATGCGGGCGCAGGCCGGTCGAGCCGAAATTGGCGGCTTCGATGTGGCTGGCGGACGTGACGAGATTCCAGCCGGCACGGCCGCTGCTCAGATGGTCGAGCGACAAAAAAGTCCGCGCCAGCCCGTAAGGCTCGTTGTAGCTTGTTGACGCCGTGGAGACGAGACCGATGTGGCTGGTCTGGACCGCGAGAGTTGCAAGCAGGCTGATGGGTTCGAAGCCGATCGAGCGTGACGTCTGGCTGGCAATATTAACATTGGCCTCGCGCACGCCGGCGGCGTCCTCGCAGAACAACAGGTCGAATTTCGCCGCCTCCGCCGTCCGCGCCAGCTGGACGTAATGGTCGATGTCGACCCCCGCCGTCGCATGCGCCTGCGGATGGCGCCAGGCGGCAATGTGGTGGCCTGTTGCCCACAGGAAGGCGCCGAGCTTCATCTGACGGGCGGTCATTGTCCCTCCTCCCCGGCCAGTCCGAGATGGGAGCGCAGCGTCGCGCCGGGATAATCCGACCGGAGAAGGCCGCGGCGACGAAGCTCCGGCAGTACGAGGTCGACGAAATTGTCGAGCACAGACTCGAGCGGCGGCATGAGTATATTGAAACCGTCGCAGCTTTTCGACCGGAAGGACTCTTCGAGCCTGTCCGCGATAACGTCCGGCCTGGCGGCCATTTCAGCACCCGGCGCGACGTTCATCAGCACCTTTATCGCGCCGGGGCTACGCCCGAACGCAAGCGCGCGGCGCTTCAGATCGTGAGCCTTGGCGCCCGCGATCGATGGCTCGTCCAGCAGGATGACATCGGCGACGCGGGCACCGATGTCCATGTCGGGCTCCGACAGGCCTGACATGACGAGCACCGGCATATCCTGCGGCGAGCGTGCAACGTTCAGCGGCCCGCGCACAGAGAAAAACTCGCCCTTGTGGTCGAGCAGGTGCATCTTTTCGGGATCGAAGAAGCGGCCTTCGCTTTTGTCGAACAGCAGGGCATCCGCATCCCAGCCTCGCCACAAGCCTTGCACGATACCGATGAATTCCTCGGCGCGTCGGCGAAAATCGTCGCCGGAAAACCCTTCTGGCCGGCTGAAATTGGCCGCCTCGGTCGGATCCTGCATCATCGTCGCGTTCCAGCCGCCACGACCATGGCTGATGATGTCGAGCGATGCGAAACGGCGCGCCAGATTGTAGGGCTGGTGGGCGACCGTCGATGCCGCGGCGACGAGGCCGATCCTGCTGGTCACCGTCGCCAGCGCCGCCAGCAGGGTCGTCGCTTCGAAGGGCAGTTGCCGGTTCGGTGCGTCGCCGCCTGCAGCTGGCGCGGAATCGGCAAGAAGCACCATGTCCAGCCCGGCTGCTTCGGCTTTTTGCAAGAACTGCGCCAGAAGGCTGAAATCCGCGCCGCCGGCTGGCGGCTCGCTGGAAGGAGCATTTCCCGGCAACAAGGAAACGGCGAGATGCATTGTGGGGCCGTTGCCCATCGATAGTCCTTGCAAGGCGAAAGTTCTACCAGAACTATGTTCGCCACCTCCAGGGATGGCAACCGGTTGCGCTGGTCCAGCAAGCCGTCACTTGCCTGCCAGAATATCCTTGATCAGCCGTTGGCAGCGCTCGGCCATGAAGTCGAGCAGCAGCCGCACCTTCGGGTCCTGCAGCTTCTTGTGCGGGTAGACGGCGGCGAACTGCACCGGTGTCGGCGGGGTGTCTGGCAGGATCACCTTCAGCCGCCGATCGCGGATGAACGGCTCGACCTCGAAGCGCGGCTTGTTGATGATGCCGCGGCCGGACAGCGCCCAGCCGGTCAGCACGTCGCCATCGTCGGTGTCATAGGGCCCGTGCACTTCGAATTTCCGCGGGCCGTCGGCCATCTGCAGCGTCCACACATATTCGCGCGCGCCGGCGTAGCGCAGCATCAGGCAGTCGTGCTTCTTGCCGATCAGTTCCTGCGGTTCGTTCGGTTCGCCGCGCGCCTCCAGATATTTCGGTGCCGCCACCAGCACCCGTTCGCACTCCATGATGCCGCGCATCCTGAGGCTGGAATCCTCGATGATGCCGAGCCGGAAGGCAACGTCGATGCCTTCCTTCATGATGTCGACATTGTGGTCGGAAAGCCTCAACCGAACCTCGATGTCAGGATATTTGTCGTGGAAATCCGGGATGCCGGATGCCACCAGCCGGCGGCCGAGGCCGAGCGGCGCTGTCACCTTGATGGTGCCGCGCGGCTGGCCGGAAAGCGCCGAGACGGCGGCTTCGGCCTCGGTGATCGCCTCCAGTACCTGCTTGGCGCCGGAATAGAACACGGTGCCGTGCTCGGTCGGCATCAATTGCCGCGTCGTGCGATTGAACAGCCTGACACCAAGGTGCTTTTCGAGCTCCTTGATGCGGTTGGAGGCGACCGCCGGCGAGATGCGCATGTCGCGGCCCGCCGCCGACAGGTTGCCAAGCTCGACGACGCGGACGAAGACGGCGATGTTGTCGAGATAGGCCATGCGGCTTTAGGGCTCTCATGCGGCTGCGTAGGGATAACCCTAGTATTTTCCAATTTTTTTTGAAAGTCATCGTGCAGCTCGGCCCTTTCCGTTTGCGCTCCAGTCCGTAAAGTCACCCGATCGGCAGGGACGACTTTTCAATGATGGATTTCGCGATTTTCTGGGACTGGCTGAGTTTCGCCGTGCGCTGGCTGCATGTCGTCACCAGCATAGCCTGGATCGGCTCGTCCTTCTATTTCGTCGCGCTCGATCTTGGCTTGCGCCAGCGTCCGGGCATGCCTGTCGGCGCCTTCGGCGAGGAATGGCAGGTGCATGGCGGCGGCTTCTACCACATCCAGAAATATCTGGTGGCGCCGGCCGAAATGCCCGAGCACCTGACCTGGTTCAAATGGGAATCCTACGCCACCTGGCTGTCGGGCTTTGCCATGCTGTGCGTCGTCTACTATGCCGGGGCGGACCTCTTCCTGATCGATCCCAATGTGCTCGCCATGTCGGTGCCTACAGGCATCTTGCTGTCGCTGGCGACGATCGGCGTCGGCTGGGTGGTCTACGATCTCCTATGCCGTTCGCCGCTTGGCAACAGCGACACCGGCCTGATGCTGGTGCTCTATGGCGTGCTGGTGTTCATCGCCTGGGGTCTTACCCATCTGTTCACCGGCCGCGCCGCCTTCCTGCACCTTGGCGCCATCACCGCGACGATCATGTCGGCCAATGTCTTCATGGTCATCATTCCGAACCAGAAGATCGTTGTCGCCGACCTGATTGCCGGCCGCAAGCCCGACCCGAAATACGGCAAGATCGCCAAGCAGCGCTCGCTGCACAACAATTACCTGACGCTGCCCGTTCTGTTCCTCATGCTGTCGAACCACTACCCGCTGGCGTTCGGCACCGAGTTCAACTGGGTGATCGCCTCGCTGGTTTTCATCATCGGCGTGCTGATCCGGCACTATTTCAACACCATGCATGCGCGCAAAGGCAACCCGACCTGGACCTGGTTGGCGGCGGCCGTCCTGTTCGTCGTCATCATGTGGCTGTCAACGGTGCCGAAAGTGCTGACCGGCGAAGTCAAGGCGTCCTCGGCGGCACAGGTCTATTCCGCCTCGGCGCACTTTCCCGCAGTGCGCGACACGGTGCTTGGCCGCTGCTCGATGTGTCATGCGCAGGAGCCATCCTACGAGGGCATCTATCACGCACCGAAAGGTGTGATGCTCGACACGGACGCCGGTATCGCCGAGCAAGCCCGCGAGATCTACCTGCAGGCCGGCCGCAGCCACGCGATGCCGCCCGCCAACGTCACCCATATCACCGACAATGAGCGGGCGCTGCTGGTAGCGTGGTTCGAGGAGGCGGGGAAATAAGCATGACCAGCACGCTCCTGCGCGGCCGCACGCTGTCCTTCCTGCGCTGGCCAGAGACCGTCGACGACCATTCCGCCTGGCGTTACGAGGATGACGGCGGCCTGCTGCTCCGCGACGGCAGGATCGTTGCCGCGGGCGCCTATGCCGACGTCGAGAAAAAAGCTGATGAAGGCGTAAAAAAGTTCGACCACCGCCCACACCTGCTGCTGCCGGGCTTCATTGACGCGCATGCGCATTTTCCGCAGATGCAGGTTATCGCTTCCTACGGCGCCGAGCTGCTCGACTGGCTGAACACTTACACCTTTCCCGAGGAAACCAAATTCCAGAACGCCCAGCATGGCCGCCGCATCGCCAGGCTGTTCCTCGACGAGATGGTGCGCCACGGCACGACGACAGTCGCCGCCTATTGCTCGGTCCACAGGGAATCGGCCGAAGCGTTCTTCGCCGAGTCGCATGACCGCAACATGCTCAACATCGCCGGCAAGGTGATGATGGATCGCAACGCGCCGGAGGGCGTGCTCGACACGCCGCAATCGGCCTATGACGACAGCAAGGCGCTGATCGCCGAGTGGCACGGCAAGGGGCGCCAGCACTATGCCATCACACCGCGCTTCGCCATCACCTCCTCACCCGAGCAATTAGAGATGGCGGGTGCGCTCTGCCGCGAACATCCTGATCTGCACATGCAGACGCATCTGTCGGAAAACCACGCCGAGATTGCCTTTACGCTGCAACTCTACCCGCAGGCACACGACTATACCGATGTCTACGAGCAATACGGGCTGCTCGGGCGCAAAAGCCTGTTCGGCCACTGCATCCATCTGTCGGAACGCGAGGCGGATGCGATTTCGGACGCGGGCTCGGTGGCCGTGTTCTGCCCGACCTCGAACCTGTTCCTCGGTTCGGGCCTGTTCGATTATCAGCGCTACCGCACGCGTGACAAAGCTCTTCGGATCGCGGCCGCCACCGATGTCGGCGGCGGCACTAACTATTCGATGCTGCGCACCATGGACGAGGGCTACAAGGCGATCGCCCTGAACGGAGAAAAACTCAACCCGTTCCAGTCGTTCTGGCAGCTCACCCGCGGCAATGCCGAGGCGCTGTCAATCGTGGAAAGGATCGGCACGCTCGACCAAGGCAGCGATGCCGACATCGTCGTCCTCGATGCCCGCGCCACGCCGGCCATGCGGCTGCGGATGGAGACGGCGGACACGCTGGCGGAGGAGCTGTTTCTGCTGCAGACGCTGGGCGACGACCGCGCCGTGCGCGAGGTCTACGTCGCCGGGCGGGCTGCGAAGACCGATATGGCGGTTTAGCTATCCGACACGTCCCGGCTTGACCCGGCGGCAGCCATCGGTCAAAGCCTGCAGCGAAGTTGACAGGGGAACGACATGGCCGTTGCGGACGACATCGCTCTGATCAAGAAACAGGAAGCCGCGCTTGTCTTCCCCGTCTTCGACGAGGCTGTCGCCTTCAAGATCGGCTCGGCGATCCGCGACCGGGCGCTAGCCGAAGACCTGCCGATCATCGTCGACATCAGGACCTTCGACCGGCCGCTGTTCTATGCAGCGATGCCAGGCTCGAATGCCTCCAATCCGGACTGGGCGCGGCGCAAGACCAACGTCGTGCGGCGGTTTTTGAGAAGCACCTACCGCCTGGTGCTGGAGCAACAGCGCCCCGACCGCAGCTTCAAACCCGGTGAGGGGCTCGACATATCAGACTATGTGCTGGCCGGTGGTGGCTTTCCCATAACGGTCAAAGGTGCCGGCGTGATCGGTGTGATCGCGGTCTCGGGCCTGCCGGAGCGTGAGGATCACGGCATCGTCGTCGACGCGCTGTGCAGCCATCTCGGCGTCGACGGGCGTGAGCTGGCACTGCCGCCGGAATGACCGCGCTCGATCCCAGGCCCTTCCTCACCGCCATCTTCAATGCCGCCGTCGCCGCCGCCGATCCCCAGAGGACCATCAGGGATCATCTGCCGGCAACGCCGAAAGGGCGCACCATCGTCATTGGCGCAGGCAAGGGCTCGGCGCAAATGGCGGCGGCCTTCGAAAGGGTGTGGGACGGGCCGATAGAAGGGCTGGTCGTCACCCGTTACGGCTATGGCGCGACCTGCCAGCGCATCGAGATCATCGAGGCGGCGCATCCGGTGCCGGATGCCGCCGGTCTCGAAGCCTCGCGCCGGCTGCTCGAAAAGGTGCAGGGCCTGACCGCGGACGATCTGGTCGTGGCGCTCATCTCAGGCGGCGGCTCGTCGCTGCTGCCGTCGCCTGCCGAAAGTCTGACGCTGGCCGACGAGATCGCCGTCAACGAGGCGCTGCTTGCCTCCGGCGCACCGATCGCCGCCATGAACACCATCCGCAAGCATGTTTCCACGATCAAGGGCGGCAGGCTGGCGGCAGCTGCCTATCCGGCAAAGGTGGTGTCGCTGGTGGTCTCCGACATTCCCGGCGACAATCCGGCGCTGGTTGCTTCCGGTCCGACCGTTCCCAATTCCGGCGACCGCCAAGAGGCGCTGGCATCGATCGCCGCCTATGGCATGAAACTGCCGGCTGCGGTGATGGCGCATATCAATTCGCCGGCCGCAGATGCGCCGCGCGCCGCCGACCCGCGTTTTTCGCGCAACGAGGTGCATCTGATCGCCTCGGCCGGCGTGTCGCTGGAAGCGGCTGCGGCCGAAGCCAGGCGCCAAGGTATCGAGGCGGTCATCCTCTCCGATTCTATTGAGGGCGAGGCGCGCGAGGTCGGCGGTGTCCACGCCGCGATCGCGCGCGAGGTGGCGACGCGCAACCGGCCTTTCCCGAAGCCTGTGCTGATCCTGTCGGGCGGCGAGACGACCGTGACCTTGCGGTCAAAAGGCCGGGGCGGCCGTAACTCGGAATTCCTGCTCGCCTTCGCCATCGGCATCAGCGGCATGGAGGGCGTCCATGCACTGGCCGCTGACACCGATGGCATCGACGGTTCGGAGGACAATGCCGGCGCCTTTGCCGACGGTTCGACGGTTTCGCGGATGCGGGCGGCAGGCGTCGATGCCAAGGCGATGCTTGCCGGCAACAATGCCTGGACGGCATTCAATGCCATTGGCGATCTTTTCGTGCCCGGCCCGACCGGGACGAACGTCAATGATCTCCGGGCCATATTGATCAGATAGGCTCAGGCAGCCATCAGCGTCTTCACCGCCTTCATGTCCTTCAGGAACCGCTCGCGTTCGGCCTGTTTGTCCGCCGGCTCGCGGATGCGCAGGATAAAGGACGGGTGGATTGTGACGAAGACACGCAAGCCATCCTCGCGCTCCACGACCGCGCCGCGCATCTTCATGATCGGCACAACTTTGCCGAGCAGAGACTGCGCAGCCGTTGCGCCGAGCGCCACAGCCAGATTGGGCTTGATCAGATCGAGCTCCTTGTCGAGCCACCAGCGGCAGGCCTGCACCTCGCCGGCATTCGGCTTGGAGTGGATGCGCCGCTTGCCGCGCGGCTCGAATTTGAAATGCTTGACCGCATTGGTGACATAGACTTTCAGCCGATCGACGCCCGCGTCGTCCAGGATGGCGTCGAAGACCTTACCGGCCGGCCCGACGAAAGGTTTGCCCGCCAGATCCTCCTGGTCGCCGGGCTGTTCACCGACGAAGATCACCTTGGCTCTATCAGGCCCTTCGCCGAACACGGTCTGCGTCGCGTTGCGCCACAACGGACAGCGACGGCAGGCTTTCGCCACTTCGCTGAGTTCGGGAATGGTGCTTGCGCCATCGTCTTCCGCCGTCTCAGGCAATTCATGGTTGGGCCAGCGTCTTGCCTGCACCTTGGCGTGGTGCGGCGCGGGAGTTGTCTGCATCCTGGCAATCATGGCTGATGCGGCCTTGTGCTGCTGCGATCAGATGCGGAATGAGCGAAACCCCGGAAAGGTTCCTTCAAATAGCCCGGACCCCCAGGCTTTCGCTGGGAGAATGACCGGCGATGCGATCGCCTCACACCTCGTGCAGATAGAGGTGATAATCCAGTTCGCTGACCGTGCGCGCCACCCGCAGATATTCGGATTGCTTGATTGCCACGAATGTCCGGTGCAGGTCTTCCCCCAGTGCCCCTTTGAGGAATGTCGAGGCCCTTGCCGCCTCGATCGCCGCGCGCCAGTCCACCGGCATTGTCGTCCGTGTCACGGCTGATTCGTAGCCATTGCCGGTGGTTTCGGGGCCGGGATCGAGGCCTTCGTCGAGGCCCTTAGTGATGCCGGCCAGCACAGTTGCCGCCACCAGATAAGGGTTGGCGTCGACGCCCGACGGCCGGTGCTCGATGCGCCGGTTTTTGGCATCGCCTGCCGGCACACGCAATGCCACCGAGCGGTTGTTGACACCCCAGGTCGGCGCCACCGGCGCATAGGATTGCGAAACAAAACGCCGCCACGAATTGGCATGCGGTGCAAACACCAGCATCGATTCGGCCATGGTCTGGATGAGGCCACCCAATCCGCGCAGTAGCGGCAAGGACCAAGACTCGCCGCTGGCCTCAGTGAAGACGTTCTTGCCGGCCTTGTCCTGCAGCGAGACATGGAAATGCATGCCGGAGCCGGCATATTTCTCGATCGGCTTGGCCATGAAGCAAGCGGTGACGCCGTGGCGGCGCGCCTGTGCCCGCACCAGCCGCTTCAGCATGACAAGGTCGTCGGCCGCGCGGATCACATCCTGGCGATAATTCAGCGTCAGCTCGTACTGGCCGGGCGCATATTCGGAAATGACCGTCTCGGCTGGGATGCCTTGCACCTTGGCCGCGGCATAGATGTCGGAAAACAGTGGCTCCATACCGTGCAGATGGTCGACGGAATAGACCTCGGTCTTGGCCGAGCGTCGGCCGTCGAGCACCGCGTGCGCCGGTTGCACCTTGCCATCGGCGTCGCGCTCGTTGGCGAGCAGGAAGAATTCGAGTTCGAAGGCGCCGGCCGGACGCAGGCCCTTGGCCGCCAGTATCTCCACCTGACGGCCCAGCGCCAGGCGCGGGTCGGAGGACATGGGCTGACCGTCGAGATGGTACATCGCCATCAGCACCTGGCCGCGCGGCGGCTGTGTGCCGAACAGCGGTACCAGCGTACCGGGAATCGGCCATGCTGTGAGATCACCGTCGCCGGTCGTCCAGATCAGCCCGGTCTCGTGCACGTCCTCGCCGGTAATGTCGAGGCCGAGGATCGAGATCGGCATGTGCCGGCCGCCCTCGAAGATGCTCATCAGTTCGTGCCGGCGCACGATCTTGCCACGCCCGACGCCATTGGCGTCGGTCAGCACGATGTCGAACGCTTCGATCTCGGGATAGGCGTCGAGAAAGGTTTGCGCCTCGGCCGGCGTCGAACCCGAAGGGGAGGCGATGATGGCGTTCAAAGTTTGCTTGTGCGCTTCTCTCATGTGAAAGCTTGTCTCATGCCGCGAGCCTTGCCGCAACCGCGCCGAAGGCGGTGATCAGGCGGTTGACCTGGGTGGCGCTGGTCGCCGGCGAGATCAGCATCATGTTGTGGAACGGCGCGATCAGCACGCCGCGATTGACCAGCGCAACATGGATCGCCGCTTCGAGGTCGGGCGCGTGCGCAGTTTCCGCCTCGCCGCCATTCCTAAGCGGGCCGGGTGCGCAGATGAACTCGACGCGGGCGCCGACTCGGGCAACATGCCAAGGCAGGCAGTAACGGTCGATGACGGCGGTCAGCCCTGCGTCGAGCCGCCGCGCCAGATGGTCCATATGGGCATAATTCCCGTCGGTCATCACTTCTTCGAGCGTGGCGCGCATCACCGCGAACTGCAGCGGATTGGCCGACAGCGTCGTGCCCATGCCGGAATAGCCTGGTTCCTTGGTGCTGTTATAGGCGGCATAGCGGGTGGCGACGTCTTCGCTCATCCCCCATACACTGGCCGGCACACCGCCGGCGATCGGCTTGCCGAGCACGAACAGGTCCGGCTCCAAGCCGTGTTTCCTCGTATAGCCGCCCGGACCGGTCGAAATCGTGTGCGTCTCGTCGATCAGCAGCAGGGTGCCGGCCGCGCGGGTGAGACGCCGCAGCGCCTCGTGGAAGCCAGGGTCGGGTAGCACCATGCAGGAATTGGTCAGCACTGGCTCGGTGATGACGCAGGCGATATCCTTGTCCCGGAGCACGGCCTCGAGTGCCGGCACATCGTTGAACTCGATGATATCGGTCGTCCGGGTCAGGTCGCGGAATTCGCCGGCCAGTCCCGGCCGGTTGGCCGGTCTGCCGTCGACCAGCCGCACCATCGTCTCGTCGACCGAGCCGTGATAGCAGCCGTTGAAGATCAGGATCTTTTCCCGGCCGGTGATGGTGCGGGCGACGCGCAGCGCAAAGCGATTGGCATCGGTCGCCGTCGTCGCGATCTGCCAGAACGGCAGGCCGAAGCGCTGTTGCAGTAGCGGGCCGATGGCGCGCGCATCCTCGGAAGGCAGCATGTAAGTCAGGCCGCGCCCGGCCTGCCGGCGGATGGCGCGCGCGACCGGCGGCGGCGAATGGCCGAACATCGAGCCGGTGTCGCCGAGGCAGAAATCGTCGAGCCGGTTGCCGTCGATATCGGTGATGGTGGCGCCTCTGGCGCTGTCGACCAGGATCGGGAACGGCGTCGGCCAGTCGTTCATCCAGTGCATCGGCACGCCGCCGAAGAAGCCCGGCAGGCCGTTGCCGACCTTGGCTGCCGATTTCGGCCTTGCCTCGCGGAAGGCTTCGGCCTCGGTCTCGCGCAGATCGGCGATGCAGGCGGCGCTGATGCCGCCGATGGAAGTCTTTAAATGGTCGATTGTATGCATGAAGGTCCCTCTCATACGTCACTTTGCCAATCGGCGTCCGGAACCGCAATTGGCCGGACAGCTGCGCTGCATTGGTTCAGTGGCCAAGGTGAAGAGGACGGGCGCTTGACCTGAGGGCATCCTCCAGCATCTATGCGGATAAGGTTTGTGGCTGGGGGAAGAAAGATGCGGACGATCTTCTGTGCAACAACGCTGCTGTTATCGGCCGGCTCGGCCTTCGCCACCGGCGGCATCTGGTGCTCGGCCGAGGATGCAGCGGTGAGATTCCAGGTGGAAGCCGGCGTCACCAGAGGCATGGGCGGTCCAACGTTCAATTTCCGGGGCGATCTCGAAATTCTCGGCAGACCCGTCGGCGACGATTTGCGCAAGACAGTGTTCGAGAATTCCAACCTCACACAATACTGGCTCGACGGCAAGGAATTGCGGCTGCTCGTCTATCGCGAGCACGAGGTCGCAAACACCTACAGCTCTGTCGAACTGACGATCGTGACCAAGTCCAGTGAAGAAGGCACCTATGACGGGCGCTATTCGCTCGCCATCTATGAGGGCACGGCTGACACGGGTGGCGATGGCATGCCTGCCGCGTTGACCGGCAAAGTCTCCTGCGGGGCCGAGTAGAGAACTCCCGGTTATGCGGAAATATCGATGACGCCGCAGTCGCCGGCGGCACTGCCGAAGGCGACGCGGCGTTCCTCCCTATCCCACATCATCGAGGTGATCGCGCCCTTGCCCGGTCGGCGCAGAAGCACCTCTTTGGCGTCAGCGAAACGCACCGCCATCACCATGCCGTCGTCATAGCCGACGGCGACGACATCCTGGCTGGGATGGCAGGCGACCGAGGTCACCATGGCGTTGCCGCGCGTACCGAGCTCCAGCGGCGCCTTGCCCATCGGCCCGTCCTTGCCCGAAAAAGGCCAGACGATCGCCGCCGGCGCGCCGGAACTGGCCAGCCATTTTCCCTTGGCGCTCCACGACAGGCTTTTGACTTTGCCGGGATAGCCGCTCATGCGCATGTGCTTGCCGTCGGCCAGCTTCCAGCCATGCAGCGCGTTCTCCTGCATGGTGGTGACGAGGAAGGCGCCATCGGGCGAGAAGGTGATGCCGGTATGGGCGCCGGCCCACTCCAGCTCGACCGGTTTGCCGTTCGCCGCCGGGAAATGCAGCGTCGCGCCATTGTAGCGGGCGACACCAAAGCGCATGCCCTTGGGCGAGAACGCCAGCCCCTCGACCGAACGCGGATGCATGAATTCCTTAGTCTTGCCGTCGGCAAAGCGCACAAAAGCGAACTTGCCGGAGGCATAGGCGACGGCGCCTTGTGGTCCAGCCGCGACGCTGGTGATCCATTTTTTCCCGGCGCTTGCCAATTCTGCCGCATTGCCGCCAGCGGTGACGGAAAAAATCTTGCCGTCCTCGCCGCCGGTGATCAGCCGGTCGTTGGCCGCATCGTGGAAGGCGGCGAGCAGCCCGTCATTAGCCTGCGCCGTCTTGTGGCCATGGTCCAGCCGATGGATTGTGCCGTCGGCCAGTGCGAAATGCGGCGCGTCGCCAAGGAAGACGGCGGCAACGCAATGGCCATCGAGATCAAGCGGGGCGACTGTGGGCATGTGAGATTATTCCATTCGAGATTGGTGTGGTCGCCCTGCCGCTGCGGAGGAATCGTTAGCGCGGCCAGTTGCGACGCGACCTTCTCCCCTTGTGGGAGAAGGTGGATTGGCGCGCAGCGCCAAGACGGTTGAGGGATGTTGGACGAAGCGCGGTTGGCGCCAAGCTGGAACACCCCTCATCCGACCGAGCTTCGCTCGGCCACCTTCTCCCACAAGGGGAGAAGGAAAGAAGGTGCAGCGCTAGCGTTATAAGGCCTGGAAATCAAGCGGCCTGGCAGGCCTCAAAACTCATCTTCAGCCGCTCGGCGTCGAGCTCGCGGCCGATGAAGACCAGCCGGCTCTCGTGCTTCTCCCCGTCCTTCCAGGCGCGCTGGTGGTCGCCCTCGATGATCATGTGGACGCCCTGGATGACATAGCGCTCATCATCCCCCTTGAGGGCGATGATGCCCTTCAGCCGCAGGATGTTCGGGCCTTCCATCTGGGTGACCTTCTCGATCCACGGGAAGAATTTCTTCGGGTCCATCTCGCCGCCGCGCAGCGACACCGACTGCACCGTCACGTCATGGATATCGGAAGGGTGTGCGTGATGGTCGTGCCCGTCATGGTGATGATGCCCGTCATGATCGTGATGGTCGTGATGATGATGATCGTGGTCGTCATGCGCCTCGAGGAAATGCGGATCGTTCTCCAGCGCCCGCGAAAGATCGAAGGCGCCGCGGTCGAGCACCTCCGACAGCGCCAAGCCGGCGCGAGTGGTGCGATGGATCCTGGCCGCCGGGTTGATCGCGCGGATCGTCGCCTCGACCTTGCTCAGTTCCTCCGGCGTGACGAGGTCGGTCTTGTTGAGCACGACGACATCGGCAAAGGCGATCTGGTCCTCGGCTTCGCGGGAATCCTTCAGCCGCAATGGCAGGTGCTTGGCGTCGACCAGCACCACCACCGCGTCGAGCCTGGTCTTGGAGCGCACGTCTTCGTCCATGAAGAAGGTCTGCGCCACCGGCACCGGATCGGCGAGGCCGGTCGTCTCGACCACGATGGCGTCGAAGCGGCCTGGCCGGCGCATCAGGCCCTCGACGACGCGGATCAGGTCGCCGCGCACCGTGCAGCAGACGCAGCCATTGTTCATCTCATAGATTTCCTCGTCGGATTCCACGATCAGTTCGTTGTCGATGCCGATCTCGCCGAATTCATTGACGATGACGGCGTAGCGCTTGCCGTGGTTTTCCGAAAGGATGCGGTTGAGCAGTGTCGTCTTGCCGGCGCCGAGATAGCCGGTGAGAACGGTTACGGGGATCTGCGTCGTCTGTGCATCGCTCATGTTGGGCCTCGAAAAGGGATTGTTGGATCCATATAGGATGTGCGCCGTGCTTTTGCACGCGGCAAACCGATGGGCCAAACAGGTCGCCAACATTGCCGGACTTTCCCAACATCGCTGGACTTCATTGGCGCTGGCGGGTCTCACTGCCTAGATTAAGAACAAGGTCGCTTGCTCAGAAGAACCAGAAGAGGTGCCGGATGTCCGACAAACCGTCCTCCTTGCCTTTGAGCCGGCGTCAGGCGCTCGGCCTCATTGCCGTCAGCGCGGGCGGCGGCGTCTTTCTGCCGGGCATCGCGATGGCTCAGCAGGCCTCGCCCTATGCCGGGCTTGCCCTGTTCGATAGCGGTGCCGGCGTCTGCGCGATCACGCCGGAAGCGACCGAGGGGCCGTTCTATTTCGACCCGAAGCTCGAACGCGCCGATATCACCGAAGGCAAAGCGGGCATTGGCCTCAATGTGCGGCTGCAGGTCGTCGACGCGGCCTGCCGGCCGCTTGCCGGCGCGCGCGTCGACATCTGGCATTGCGACGCGCAAGGCCATTATTCGGGCTATCCGGGACAAGGCGACGGCCAGGATGTCGATACGTCAGGCCAGAGTTTTCTACGCGGCTGGCAGAAGGCGGATGACACCGGCATCGTCTCCTTCACCACCATCTATCCCGGCTGGTATCGCGGCCGCACCACCCACATCCACTTCAAGGTCTTTCCCGATGACAATTCGGTGATGACCGGCCAGCTGTTTTTCCCCGACAGCCTGAGCGAGCAGATATTCACCACTGTCGCGCCCTACACCGATCGGTCCGGCAGGCGGGATACGCCGAATGCCAGGGACGGTATCGCGCGGCGCGCCGGGCCGCTGTCGCAGGCGGCGCTGCGCGAGGTGGCGGACGCCTATCAGGCCCTGATTATCGTCGCAGTAAAGGCTGCATGAGTCCCGTTTCGCGTGTGCGTCGCTCCTGCGGAAAGCTTCCACCTGCACTGAAAAGTCGTTTGTCATCTAACTGAAATAAACTTCTGGCATTAGCCACGGCGGGCATCGCATTGCTTGCCGGCAAAGCTATTTTGCAAAGCCGGATCTGTTTGATCGTCGATTGCCAACCGGGCGGCTGCCGCTATGCTGTCCGCACCGGTTCGGCCCGAAGAGGGATGACCATGGCCAAGGCGGACAAGACTGCGACAATGAGCCGGCTGCATTCGGCGGCGCGGCTGGCGCGTACGGCACTCGCCGCGCGGCTTCTGACCCACGGCTTCTACGCCGGCCAGGACCAGATCATGCTGGCGCTCGACCGTGAGGACGGGCAGACGCCCGGCAATCTCGCCGGCCGCCTCGGTGTGCGCCCGCCGACCATCACCAAGACGATCAACCGGCTGCAGGCCCAGGGCTTTCTGGAAAAGCGCGCTTCTTCCGCCGATGCCCGACAGGCCCACATCTTCCTGACCGACACCGGCCGCGAAATCATCCACGCCATCGAGAAATCGGTGAAAAAGACCGAGAAGCAGGCGCTGAAGGGTCTCGATAAAAGGGACCAGAAGGCGTTGTTCAAGCTGCTCGCCCGCGTCGAGGCGAACCTCTCGAACGGCGAGATGGTTCTCGTCGATGATGAGATCGACGCCGACGAATGATCCGCGGCTGACGCCATCAGGCTGCGGCTGCCGACGATCCATGGACCAATGCCGACCAGCGGCCCGGCGTGACACCGAACGCCTTCTTGAAGTGCCTGTTAAAATGACTTTGGTCGCTGAAACCGGCCGCTATCGCGATCTGCGCCAATGGCTCGCTCGCCTCGATCATGCGGCGTGCTCGTTGAAGCCGGCGCATCAAGTGAAAGCGATGCGGGCTGGTGGAGAAGGCGGCACGGAAATGCCGCGATAGTGCATAGCGATCCAGCCCGGTAATCGCCTCCAGCTCTTCGGAACGGACGATACGGAAAACATTTTCTTCCAGATAGTCGCGTGCCAGGCTGGCAGCCCGCCATGCTGTCCTTGGGATCGGTTTCGCCTGCAGCCCTGCATGCCGTGCCAAGCTTTGCATCAATTGCGCAATGAAGTCGGCGACAAAGAGGTCGTCCAGCTTCTGGTCCAACGGCCCCAGCGCCGAAAGCAGCCTCGTGCGGAAAACAGGATCCGTCACCACGGCATTCCTGACGAAGGGCAGCGATGCGCCTATCGTATCGAGGCAGTCCAGCACGATGGACGGCTCCAGATAAAGCATCCTGTAACGCAAACCGTCTTCGGTGCCGGCGCCGCCGTCGTGCAATTCGTCGGGATGGAGCACGATAATCTGGCCGGGCAGGCTGTGATGCGTCGCGCCGCGATAACGGAAGGTCTGGACGCCATGCAGCGTCACGCCGATGGCGTAGGTATCATGACGATGGAGATCGAACGCGCTGCCGTGGAACCGGGCCTCGATACGCTCCATTCCGACGCAATCGGGGGCCGAGATGACACAGTTCTCAGCCGCGTCAACGCACAAACGTCCAAGACCCTGAAAGGCCTCGCCATCTAGACCGTGTGACATCGCTTCATTTCACAAACTTGAATGGTAAATGTCTCATGTTCGACACGAAATTTGCAATCGTGCTGCAGGACGACCTTCCCGTCTGGCAAAAGCTCAATGTCACCGCCTTCCTGACCAGCGGCATTGTCGCGCAGTATAGCGACATCATCGGCGAACCCTATCGCGACCGCGCCGGCAATATCTACAATCCGCTCTCGATCCAGCCGGTCATCGTGCTTTCGGCCGATCGCCCGACGCTCAGTGCGATCCATCGGCGGGCGCTGGAGCGCGGTGTGACGACCTCGCTCTACGTCGACGAGATGTTTTCGACCGGCCACGACGCGGCGAACCGCGCCGTCTTTGCCGAATTCGCACCCGACGACGCCAAGGTCGTCGGTATCGCGCTGCGCGCCGAAAAGAAGCTTGTCGACAAGATCACCAAGGGCGCCCGCATGCATCCCTAGTGCATGTCGCCCAAAAGTGCGTAGCGGTTTTGGGATGACGACATGCAGAAAGACCAAGCCTGTGGCGGCTGATTCATCCTTCTGATGCTTAGCGTGTTCGGCGCCGTCTGCCATTGGCACCTGGTGCGGGCTATCGTCTCGGTATTCGCAAATCATTGGGATGATCATTGCCGGCTGGATTGTCTTCAACCAGTTCCCGACCGCTGGACGCTCGTCGGCGCTGCCGTCATCGTCGCCAGCGGCCTTTATAACGTTCATCGCGAGCACCGGCTTCGTGTACAAAAAAACTTTGATTTGTTCCGGAAGGGTGGCATAAGGCCGCGTTTAAACTGTTTAGATCATGATCCCGAAAAGTGGGAATCCGGTTTTCGCTGGAGATCATGGATCGGCTCTAGATCGTCGGGGGAGCGCAAGGCGCTGGCACAGAAGATTAAGCTTTCGACGATCGCGGATGCGCTCGGCGTGTCCACGGCCACGGTCTCGCTGGCCCTGCGTGACAGTCCGCTGGTTGCCGGCGGCACCCGCGACCGCATCAAGGAACATGCCCGCGCCATCGGCTATATCTACAATCGCCGCGCCGCCAGCCTGCGCACCTCGCGTTCGGGCATCGTCGGCGTCGTCGTTCACGACATCATGAACCCGTTCTTCGCCGAGATACTGCGCTCGATCGAAAGCGAGCTCGATCGCAGCCGGCAGACCTTCATCCTGTCGAACCACTACGACCAGCTCGAAAAGCAGCGCACCTTCATCGACACGCTTTTGCAGCTCGGCGCCGACGGCGTCATCATGTCGCCGGCCATCGGCACGCCGCCCGAAGACATCTTGATGGCCGAGGAAAACGGCCTGCCGGCGGTGCTGATCGCACGCACCGTCGAAGGCGCCGACGTGCCGGTGTTTCGCGGCGACGATGCCTACGGCACCGGGCTTGCCACCAACCATCTGATCTCGCTCGGCCACAAGCGCATCGCCATGGTCGGCGGCACCGACCAGACCTCGACCGGCCGTGACCGCTACCAGGGCTATGTCAACGCGATGGAGGCGGCCGGGCTGGAGGTCAGGCCATCCTGGCGCATTGCCGGCCCGCGCACCAAACAGGCCGGTTTCGAAGCGGCGGGGCAGTTCTTGGCATTGAAGGACAAGCCGACCGCGGCCTGCTGCTGGAATGACCTCGTCGCCATCGGCCTGATGAACGGCATCGCGCGCGCCGGGCTGGTGCCGGGCATTGACATCTCCGTCACCGGCTATGACGATCTCGAGGAGGCGGCGATCGCAACGCCGGCGCTGACCACCGTGTGGAACGGCCAGCGTGAAGTCGGCCGCCGCGCCGCCAGCGCACTGCTCGACAAGCTCAACGGGCAGATGGTGCGGCCGTCGCAGGAACTGATCAAGCCGGAACTGCATGTGCGTCAGTCGACCGGCAAACCGGTGGAACGTGCATGACAAGAGCCGAACAGCAGCAAGCAGTCGCCATTCTGGTGCCGGGCCAATTCAACGACCATGCGGTCGGCCGCATCGACAGGACGTTCAATCGCGTGTGGATCGAACGGCCCGATGCGTCGCTGGTCACCGACGAGTTGCGCCGGTCGGTGCGCGGCATTGCCGCCTTTGGCGGGATCAATGCAGCTCTCATCGACGCACTGCCGAATCTCGAGATCATCGCCAATTTCGGCGTCGGCTATGATTCGGTCGACGCCCGTCACGCCGCACAGCGCGGTGTCATGGTCACCAACACGCCTGACGTGCTGACCGAGGAGGTCGCGGACACGGCTCTCGGCCTGCTGATCAACACCATCCGCGAGTTGCCGCGCGCCGAGACCTGGCTGCGCGACGGCAGTTGGGCGCGCGACGGCAACTATCGCTTGAGCCGGCTGACCTTGCGCGGCCGTCGTGTCGGTATTTTCGGCATGGGCCGCATCGGCCTTGCCATTGCGCGCCGGCTGGAGGCCTTCGGGCTGCCGATCGCCTATCACAACCGGCGCCAGGTCGAAGGCCTGTCCTATGAATACCACGGCACGCTGAAAGGCCTCGCCGAGGCGGTAGATACGCTGATCTCGGTGGCGCCCGGCGGCGCCTCGACGGAAAAGGCGGTCAATGCCGAGATACTGTCGGCGCTCGGCCCGAATGGCGTCTTCGTCAATATCGGCCGCGGCAGCACGGTGGACGAGGCAGCACTTGCGGCAGCTCTGGCCAATGGCACCATCGCCGCTGCCGGGCTCGACGTCTTCGCCGACGAGCCGAACGTGCCGCCAGCGCTGCTCGCCGCTCCCAACACATCGCTTTTGCCGCATGTCGGCTCGGCTTCGGAACATACCCGCCGCGCCATGGCCGATCTGTGCGTCGACAATCTGGTTTCCTGGTTTTCGGAAGGGAGGGCGCTGACGCCGGTGCCGGAAACGGAAAAGGTCAAGGCGCGCAGCTGAGCGGCAAGCTTTCCTATTTGTTAACGTCGGCTTAACGCTTTGAAATCATTTTTTATCTATCGCCAAACACGCGGAGAACGCAGATGAAAGCACTTGCTGCATTGATATCGGTGGCGGCGCTGTTCGGCAGCGTTCACCTGTTTCACGGCGGCAGCGGCGAAGGCCGCACAGCCGATCACTCAACGCAGTCGCCCGGCGATTACAGGCTGGTGGCCAATGGCGACGAAGCGTCCTGCGCGGTCAAGCGCGGCACTGAGGTTGCGCAAGGCCTGTCGCTGTTGACGGTCACTGCGAATTGCCGCCGGGTTTTGCCTGGCATCGAGCGCGCGAAATTCTGGCGTGAGCAGGATGACGGCACGGTCATCTTCAGCGTGAACGGCATCGACCCGATCGTCACGTTCGGCGTCGCCGACGGCGACGGTTATGAATCCTACGCACCAACTCTGCCGCTGCTGTCGCTGGCGGCCAGCAGCGATCGACGTTGACGCCCGACGGCTGAATTATTCCGCGGCAGTGCGCGCGCCGGATTTCGCCGTGGCGTGCAGGCGCACCGCGTCGCCGAAGGCGCGGAAGATCTTTGCCGAGACGCTGTCCGAATTGACCCAGTATTCGGGATGCCATTGGACGCCCACGGCGAAGGCACGGGCGTCCCGCACCGAAACCGCCTCGACCGTGCCGTCGGTGGCGACGGCCTCTATCTGCAACTTCGGGCCGAGCCGGTCGATCGCCTGGCGATGCACCGAGTTGACCATGATGTCGCCCGCCCCGAACACGCCGGCGAGGCAGCTTGCGGGCTTGATCGAAATGGTCTGGCGGATGGCGAAGCGTTCGTCCTGATTGTCGCTCGCCGGTGCGCGATGGTCCAGCGATCCCTCGCGCTCCTGGATTTCTGTGGCCAGCGTGCCGCCCAGCGCCACATTCATCTCCTGGATGCCGCGGCAGATGGCGAGCAGCGGCACGCCGCGCTCCACTGCCTTGCGGATCAGCGGCAGCGTCGTGGCGTCGCGGGCCGGATCGTAGGGGCCGTTGGCCTCGCTGGCATCGCCGCCATAGAGCGTGGGATGCACGTTGGACTTCGAGCCGGTGATCATGACGCCGTCGACCGATGACAGGAGTTCATCGAAATCGAGCCGGTCGCCGAAGGACGGCACCAGCACCGGGAACACGCCGGCGGCCGAAAGCGCCGCCTCCAGATATTGCTGCGGAGCGGCATGCCAGGTGTAGTTGTCGAACTGGCGGACATCGGTCGATATGGCGACTAGCGGCTGCTGCATTTTTGATCCGGGTCCATTCAGTGCAAGGATATGTTCTGCCTTTAAAATAGGCGATCCGACGGCGCTTTGCCATGACAAGTTCGGCATGTCGCATGGGCCACGGAAGGGGCGTTAGACTTAAGTTGCAGGGAGGTGCGTTCGCGCCGCGTTTTTCGCGAAAACGCCGCCGGCAAAACCGGCTCCCATGGCTAGACTCGACTTCTTGCCCGTGTATTGTTTGCCGCGAAGCCGATCCGGGGCACAGAGCATCTCCCGAACGTCGGTCTGTTGATCCAATAGGGAGGACTTCATGGATCGTCGATCATTCATCCGCAAGGCCGGTGTGACCGGTGTCGGCGCTGCGGCGGCTACGGCGGCGCTTGCCGCGCCGGCTATCGCCCAAACCAATCCGAAAGTGACATGGCGCCTGGCGTCGTCCTTCCCGAAATCCCTCGATACGATCTATGGTGGCGCCGAGGTCTTTTCCAAGATGCTTTCGGAGGCGACCGACGGCAACTTCCAGGTCCAGGTCTTCGCTGCCGGTGAACTGGTGCCCGGCCTGCAGGTCGCGGATGCCACCACCGCCGGCACCGTCGAGGCCTGCCATACGGTGGCATATTATTATTGGGGCAAGGACCCGACATGGGCTTTGGGTGCCGCGGTTCCGTTCTCGCTCAACGCGCGCGGCATCAATGCCTGGCATTACCACGGCGGCGGCATCGACCTGTTCAACGAGTTTCTGGCCACGCAGGGCCTTTTTGGCCTGCCCGGTGGCAATACCGGCGTGCAGATGGGCGGCTGGTTCCGCAAGGAAATCAACACCGTCGCCGACCTTTCGGGCCTCAAGATGCGCATCGGTGGCTTTGCCGGCAAAGTGGTGCAAAGGCTCGGCGTCGTGCCGCAGCAGATCGCCGGCGGCGATATCTATCCAGCGCTGGAAAAAGGCACCATCGACGCCGCCGAATGGGTCGGCCCTTATGACGATGAGAAGCTCGGCTTCTACAAGGTCGCGCCCAATTATTATTATCCTGGCTGGTGGGAAGGCGGGCCGACCGTCCATCTGATGTTCAACAAGGCAAAATACGAGGAGCTTTCGCCGGCCTACAAGGCGCTGGTGCGCACCGCGGCGCAGGCCGCCGACGCCAACATGCTGCAGAAATACGACTTTCTGAATCCGGCGGCCGTGAGGCGGCTGGTGTCCGCGGGCGCCAAATTGCGCCCGTTCAGCCCGGAAATCTTGGCAGCCTGCTCCGAAAAGGCGAACGAGGTCTATGCCGAGATGGAAGCTTCGAACGCGCCGTTCAAGAAGATATGGGACTCGATCAAGGCCTTCCGCAAGGAGCACTATCTCTGGGCGCAGGTGGCCGAGTACAATTACGACACCTTCATGATGGTCCAGCAGCGCACCGGCAAGCTCTGACAACAGTTACGGCGCCACGCGCTCTTCGGACACGTGGCGCCGTCACATTTCGATTTGCCTGATCAGCGCGGCACCACCAGCACCTTGACTTCGCCTGGCGCAGGCGGATTGGCGATCACCGCAGCCGCCTCCTCCAGCGTCACCTGCCGTGAGATGAGCTTGTCGATCTCGATCGCACCCGAGGCGATGAGATCGGCGGCCCGGCGATGCGTAAACGGATTGAGGAACGAGCCGAGCACCTTCAATTCCCGGAACAACAGGTTGAAAGGCTCGAACTCGGCCTTCATGCCTTGAGGTGTCACGCCGACGACGACCACCGTACCGCCGGCTTTGGCCAGCCGCATCGATTGTTCGACCGTCTCTCTTACGCCGGCACATTCGAACACCACATCGACGCCGCCCGGCATGAGGCCCGACGGACCGAAGACCGTGTCGATGATATCGCAAGCGCTGGGGTCGACCGTCACCGTTGCGCCCAATTCTCCTGCAAGGGCGCGCCGCGAGGCCTGGCGCGTCGACAGGATGATTGTCGTCGCGCCGGCAAGCCTCGCCAGTTGCACGGTGAGCAGGCCGATCACCCCGCCGCCAAGCACGGCGACCGAGGAGCCGGGTCTGATCTGCGCCAGGTCCACGCCATGCAGGCAGCAGCCAAGCGGCTCGCAGAACGCGCCATGCGTCGGCCTCAGGTCTTTCGGAAGGAGAATGGCCTGCTTCTGAGGCAGCACGACATATTCGGCGAAGCCGCCGTCGCGGCGGATGCCGATGGCAACTAGATTATGGCAGAGATTGATGCGACCCGCGTGGCAGTGCGGGCAGTGCCCGCAGGCGATGTTGGGATCGCCGGTAACGCGATCGCCGACCGAAAAGCCGGACACAGCGGTTCCAGTCGCCTCGACGATCCCGGAGAATTCATGTCCGAGCGTCACCGGCGGCGTACAGGGAAATTCGCCATGGAAAAGATGCCGGTCGGTGCCGCAGACGCCGCATGCCTCGATCCGCACCAGGAGATCGTCCGGTCCGGCGGACGGTTTGCCGACCTCGCGCAGGGCAATGCTGCCCACGCCCTCCAGCCGCACCGCTTTCATCTTTGTTACGCCTCCGGCATCAATTGAAACTCGGTGGTTGGGACAGATCGGTTGCTGGCGCTGCTGGCTTGGCAGGCGGCGTTTCGCCGAAATTCGGCGGTTGCGACAGGTCTGGTGCGGGCGCGGTCGGCGCCGTGCCGCCATCCGCCGGAGGTGCGCCGAGTGGCGACAGGCTCGGCGTTTCCGGCACCTGATAATCGATCGTGCCTGGGTCCACTCCCGTGCCCTTGTAGTGCATCACCATCTGCGGGAAGGCGATGGTCAGGCCGATCATGATGACCTGGATGCAAACGAAGGGAACCGCGCCCCAATAGATCTGGCCGGTGGTCACCGGCGCGATCTTCTTGCCGGTGAGGCGATCGAGATAGGGCACGCGGGCGGCGACCGAACGCAGATAGAACAGTGCGAAGCCGAAGGGTGGATGCATGAAGCTGGTCTGCATGTTGACGCCGAGCAGCACGCCGAACCAGATCAGGTCGATCCCGAGCTTGTCGGCGGCCGGCGCCAAAAGCGGCACGATGATGAAGGCGAGCTCGAAAAAATCGAGGAAGAAGGCGAGCAAGAAGACGAGGATGTTGACGCCGATCAGGAACCCGACTTCGCCGCCCGGCAACGATGTCAGGAGGTGTTCAACCCAGATATGGCCGTTGACGCCGTAGAAGGTGAGCGAGAACACCCGCGCCCCGATCAGGATGAACAGCACGAAGGACGACAGCCGCGTCGTCGACGCCAGTGCCTGCTTGATCACGTCCAGCGACAGCCGCCCCTTCATCGCCGCCATGATCAGCGCGCCGACAGCGCCCATGGCGCCGCCCTCGGTCGGTGTGGCGATGCCCAGGAAGATGGTGCCCAACACCAGGAAGATCAGCGCCAGCGGCGGGATCAGCACGATGATCACCTGCTGCGCCAGCCGCGACATCATGTTGATCTTCAGGCGCTGGTCGGCGATTGCCACGACGTAGATGAGGATCACGCCGATGGTGGCACCGAGAATGTCGGCGTTTTGGCCCTGCGATGGCGCAAGATAGCGATACGCCGCGTAGGAAACCACGACTGCCGCCAACACTGCGAACAGCAGCGACAGGACACCGTGGCCGAGCGTGCGGGCCTCCAGCGGCAGCGCCGGCATCGACTTCGGCCGGACGATCGACATGATCACGATGTACGTCGTGTAAAGGCCGGTCAGAACCAGCCCCGGGATCAGCGCGCCCGCATACATGTCGCCGACCGAGCGGCCGAGCTGGTCGGCCAGAACGATAAGCACCAGCGAGGGCGGAATGATCTGGGCGAGCGTGCCCGATGCGGCGATGACGCCGGACGCTACACGGCGGTCATAGCCGTAGCGCAGCATGATCGGCAGCGAGATCAGGCCCATGGCGATGACGGAGGCAGCCACCACCCCCGTGGTTGCGGCAAGCAGCGCGCCGACGAAGATCACAGCATAGGCGAGACCGCCGCGGATCGGCCCGAACAATTGGCCGATCGTGTCGAGCAGGTCTTCGGCCATGCCCGATCGCTCGAGCACGATGCCCATGAAGGTGAAGAACGGGATGGCCAGCAGCGTGTCGTTCGACATCACCCGGCTGCCGTAGAAATTGTCCGGCAGCGCGTGCAGCAGCGGCCAGGCGAGATTGATCGAGCCGCCCGAATAGGGTGACAGCACAACCCCGATGAAGAAGAACAGCAGGCCGTTGGCGGCGAGTGAGAAGGCGACCGGGTAGCCGATCAGCAGGAAGATGACCAGCGAGGCGAACATGATCGGCGCCATGTTCTGGGCGATGAACTCGATCACGAGCGCACCTCTTCGGCGAGCGCCTTCGCTTCGAGCTCGGCCTGCTCATGCACCGATATGAACGGCGTCGGATCGTCCATGTCGCCGCGCATGATGGCGATCTTCTTGATGATCTCGGAGATGCCCTGGAGCGCGAGCAGGAAAAAGCCGGCCAGCAGGATTGCCTTTGCAGGCCAGATGATCAGCCCACCGGAATTGTTCGACATTTCGCCACTGCGAAACGACAGCGACACATAGGGAACGAAATAGATCACCATCAGCGTCACGAACGGCATCAGGAAAAAAAGGTGACCGAGAAGGTCTATCCAGTGCTGCACGCGGCGCGAGAACATGCCGTAGACAATGTCGATACGGATATGGTCGTTCTGCTTCAGCGTGTAGGCGGCGGCCAGCATGAATGCGGCGCCGAACAGATACCACTGCAGTTCCAGCCAGGCGTTCGACGACATGTCGAACGTCTTGCGGATGACGGCATTGGCGGCGCTGACCAGGATTGCCAGCAGGATCAGCCACGACACCCATTTGCCGATGAATTCGTTCACCCGGTCAATGGTTCTGGATAGAGCGAGCAGCCCTGCCATGCATTCCTCCCTTTACGCATCGGCCCGAAAATCGGTGTCGATTTTCGGAAAGCACGATGCATGACTCAAAGTATCAGCGGCGCGCCGATTCCCGCTTGTTTTTCCGCCGCCTCGATGTGGCCCAACGGTATGCCGTGCGTGGCCCGGCGGGTCAACACAGGGCAGACCGACTAAAACAATCTTGTGAGGTGAGGAAGGGGCTTTTGAGATGAGGAAGGGAGCGAAACAGCCGGCTGACCCGGCGCATGACCCCGAAAATCGGAATCGATTTTCGCTGGGGATCATGCGCAAAATCAAAGTGCTACAACGCCTTTTCGCGTCCGAGAGGACGCGCGCGCTGTAGACGTCTTGCAACCAAAGTCTACCCAGGCTTGGTACAGTCAGGCGATCTTGCCCTGATCGCGCCCGGTGCCGATCAGCACCAGCATGGCGACGAGGAACAGATACATCCAGCCATCGCGCCATTCGAGCGGAAAATAGCCGGCCCACAGCGATTCGGCCATGCCGAAAGCGGCGGCGCCAAGTGCTGCCCGCAACGGCGAGAGATAGCCGCCCACCGCCGTCACAAACAGGATTTTCAGCCCGTAGACCAACCCTGTGCCGAAGCTGATGTTGCCGTAGTAGAAGGCGGCGAGCACGCCGGCCAGTGCCGCGCAAAGGCCGCCGAAAAGCACCGCACGCCGAAGCACCGCGCGAACATCGACGCCGCACATCGCTGCCGCCCTGGGATCGTCGGACACGGCGCGCCAGCGCCGACCGAAGCTTGATTGGGCGAACGCCCAGGCGGCGAGCCCGATAGTTGCCGCGACGACAGCGCAGTCGAGCAACTGGATGAGCGTCAGCGTGGCATTGAAATTGGCCCCCCGCGCAAAAATGATGGGCTGGGCCAGCATTGGCGGCAGCCACAGATCATGGGTTTCGGCGGCGATACGGCTGGCTTCCGACAGGGCCAGCAATATGCCGAGCGTCGTCACCACGATGGCGTTGGGCGAGCGGTCGGCCAACGGTTCGAAGATGCTTCGCGACAAGACACGGCTGAGCAGCGCCGCATAAAGGAACGCCGCAGCTACGCCGAGCGCGATGGATGCAAACAGCGTCAGCCACAGCGCCTGATAGCCGAACGCCGCGGTGAGGATCATCGTATGCCCGCAAAAGGCGAACAGCGCCCCATAGGCAAGATTGGTGCGGTGCAGGATGCCGTTGGTCAGCACGTAGCCGAACGCAAGCAATGCGTAGAGCGCGCCCGAATGCAGCCCGTTCAGAACCTGCTGGAAGAAATAGAGCATGCAATGTCCTCGATGCATGCCCCGCAATCGGGGCGCAGCGGTTTGGGACGAACGACATTCTCAAGACAAGGCAATGGCGATCGCCTCCGTGACGAGCGTTGCACCCGGAATCTAACTTGTCAAATGCGTTTTATCGGTTAGATTCGCCATATGGCAGTATCCTGGACTCCGCACCGCTTCACCGGTGGCATGCTTGCGCTCGACACGGCGAACACCGTCGTTTTGCGGAACGATCCGGAGAAAACCTTCGACCGGCTCAAAGATCCGGCCGAGATCGCCCGCTTTGCCGAAGCGGCGAGCGGCTTTCGCGCCGCCGAGCTCGGCGGCAGGCCGCTCGCAGCGCCGGCGCCTGGAAAGATCGCGCCGGTGGTGCTGTCGATCAGGGAGACGACCGATCGGCTGTTTCGCCGTGCGGTTTCGGAAGGTGCGATCTCCACCGGAGACATGCCTGAATTCCTTGCAGCCTGCGCCGACGGACTCGCCCAAAGCCGCACCGAAATCGGGAGGCCCGGAAAACCGTTCGGCAATCCGGCGACGCCGATTGCCTTCGAGGCGGCGCTTGCGGTCTCGGCGCTATCGCTGCTGCGCGGCGACACAATCGCCAGGCTGAGGATATGTCCGAACTGCAGCTGGCTGTTTGTCGACAAAAGCCGCAATTCCAGCCGCCTCTGGTGCGACATGGCGGTGTGCGGCAACCGACAGAAGGCAAACCGATACTATCGCCGCCGGACCGCGGCGAGGGAGGTCACCAATGTCTAAGAGATTCTCGCGCGCGATGATTGTCGTCGCGGCGTTGTTCGCGGCGGCCGCGCTCGGCGCCTGCCGTGACTCCGGCAAGGACCAGCTGTTCGCCATTTCCGGGAAGCTGTTCGAGTTCAACTACCGGCTGGGCATCGCCACCTATGTCATCACCCTCAATCCGCTGCGGCCGGTGGGTGAGGGACAGGTCGCCGTGGTCTCCTTCCAGAACCCGGCCGGTGGTGATCCGATCATCGTCACCCAGAGAATATGGCCGAAGCTGCCGCATGTGACCCTGACCAGCCCGCCGCTCACCTGCGTCGTCAAGGACAAGCCCTATGCGGTGTCGATCCGCATCGAGGATTCCAGCGGCAATTTGCTGCAGAGTTTCGAGACGACACTGACGTCCTCGCTCGACCAATCGCTCCTCCCCGACCGGCCTCTCGTGGTCGGGCCAGTCTACGAGCTCAACAAGGACCTGGCCGGCCATGTCGACGGCAAGCTGCCCGGCGAACCGAAGCCCAGTTGCCCAAAGGCTGCATGATGCGTCACCAGCGGCACTGACCGCCGCCGGAATTTTCGTGCTCGACCATCCTCACCGACAGGCGGTTCGTGGCGCCACACGGCCGCGCACGGATCATTTGTTGCGCGCCGTCTGGCACCTTCGATTTTGTTTGACCTCCCCGGCAAGGGAAGAAAGACTGTAGGCACTCGACTCCGACGTTGGCTGCGCTCGAACTGCGGCCTCCGCACAGGAAATGCCTGATGACGCTGCATGATGTCGCGCTCGACGACAAGTTCGACCTGGGAAAGGAGCGCATCTTCCTTTCCGGCGCGCAGGCGGTCATCCGCATGCTGCTGATGCAGCGCGAGCGCGACCGCCGGGCTGGCCTGAACACTGCCGGCTTCGTCTCCGGCTATCGCGGCTCGCCGCTCGGCGGCCTCGACATGCAGCTTTGGAAGGCCAGGAAGCAGCTCGCCCGGTCGGACATCGTCTTTCAGCCCGGCCTCAACGAAGAACTCGCGGCCACGGCATGCTGGGGGTCGCAGCAGGCCGAATTGCTGGGCGAGGGCACGCATGATGGCGTCTTTTCTGTCTGGTACGGCAAGGGACCGGGCGTCGATCGCTCCGGCGACGTGTTCCGCCATGCCAACCTCGCCGGCTCGTCCAGATATGGCGGCGTGCTTGCCCTGATGGGCGACGACCACATGGCCGAATCCTCGACCAACGCGCACGCGACCGAGTTCCTGTTCGTCGACACCATGGTGCCGATCCTCAATCCGGCCGGGGTCCAGGAGATCATCGACTATGGGCTTTACGGCTTTGCCATGTCGCGTTTCGCCGGCACGTGGGCGGCGATCAAATGCGTCAAGGACAACATCGAATCGACGGCTTCGGTCGATGCCGCGCTCGAACGGCTTGATATCGTCACCCCGGACTTCGAGATGCCGCCCGGTGGCCTCAACATCCGCAACGAGATCGACATGCTCGGCCAGGAGGAGCGGCTGCATGAATACAAGCGCGCCGCCGCTTCGGCCTTCATCCATGCCAACGGGCTGAACCGGATCGTTTATTCCGGTGGACGTGCCCCGAAGCTTGGCATCGTCACCATCGGCAAGAGCTATCTCGACGTCCGCCAGGCGCTGGAAGACATCGGCGTGGACGAAGCCGCCGCCAACCGCATCGGGATCAGGCTGTTCAAGGTCGGCTGCCCGTGGCCGCTCGACCTGCAGCACATAGCGGATTTCGCTCGCGGTCTCGACACCATCGTCGTCGTCGAGGAGAAACGCTCGCTGATCGAGGTGCAACTGCGCGAGAACCTTTACGGCACCGCCATGCAGCCGGTCATCGTCGGCAAGAAGGACGAGCGCGGCGACGGGCTGTTCCCGGCCAAGGGCGCGCTCGATCCCAACGATATCGCCATAGCGCTCGGCGAGAGAATCTTGCGGACAATCGGTCCGTCGGACGAAATCGCCGCGCGGGTGGCGAGTCTTCGCCAGTTCCAGGCGATGCTCGCCGACACGTCAGACATCGCCTCGCGCACCCCCTTCTTCTGCTCCGGCTGCCCGCACAATTCCTCGACCAAGGTGCCCGACGGCTCGCTCGCCGCCGCCGGCATCGGCTGCCATTTCATGGCGCTGTGGATGGATCGCAACACCGTTGGTTTCACCGCGATGGGCGGTGAGGGCGCGCAATGGGTCGGCCAGGCACCGTTCTCCAAGCGCGATCACATCTTCCAGAATCTCGGCGACGGCACCTATAACCACTCTGGTGCGCTGGCGATCCGCTTCGCGCTGTCGACCGACGCCAACATCACCTACAAGATCCTCTACAACGACGCCGTCGCCATGACCGGCGGCCAGCCGCACGAGGGTGGCCTGACCGTGGACATGATCGCCAGGCAGGTGCGGGCCGAGGGCGTCGAGCGGATCGCCATCGTCACCGACGAGCCGGACAAATATACCGGCAAGGTCGAATTCCCCGCCGGCGCCACCATCCATCACCGCGACGATCTCGACCTCGTCCAGCGCGAATTGCGCGAGGTCAGCGGCATATCCGTGCTGATCTACGACCAGACCTGCGCCGCCGAAAAGCGCCGCCGCCGCAAGCGCGGCACCTTCCCGGATCCCGACAAGCGCGTCTTCATTAACGAACTGGTCTGCGAAGGCTGCGGCGATTGCGGGGTGCAGTCGAATTGCGTGTCGATCCAGCCGGTCGAGACCGAGTTCGGCCGCAAGCGCAGGATCGACCAGTCGAGCTGCAACAAGGATTTCTCCTGCATCAACGGCTTCTGCCCGTCCTTCGTTACCGTGCATGGCGCCAAGATCAGGAAGGCCGAGGGTATTGCCGGCACGACCGATCCGCTCGACGGCGTGCCCGCGCCCGCTGAATTCCCGCTCGGCGAACAAGGCTGGGCGGCGATCATCGACGGCGTCGGCGGCACCGGCGTCGTCACCATCGGCGCGGTGCTCGGCATGGCGGCCCATCTCGAAGACAAGGGCTGCGGCATGATCGACATGGCCGGCCTTGCCCAGAAGGGCGGCTCGGTGTTCACCCATGTCCGCATCGCGCGCAGCCCGGACGATATCCATGCCATCCGCGTTTCGGCGGGCAAGGCAGACCTTGTGCTCGGCTGCGATCTCGTCGTATCGGGCGCCCAAAAGGTGCTCGCCGCGGTGCGCGAAGGCCACACGATCTTCCTCGCCAACACCGCCGAGATCATGCCCGGCGAGTTTACCCGGTCGGCGGATTTCTCGCTGCCTGTCGAGCGGCTGAAAAAGGCGATCCGCACTGCCGCAGGCGATAACAAGGCGCATTTCTTCGATGCCACCCGCACCGCCACCGCGCTGTTCGGCAGTTCGCTCGGCGCCAACATGTTCATGCTCGGCTTCGCCTTCCAGCATGACGGCTTGCCGCTGTCAGCCGAGGCAGTCGAAAAGGCGATCGAGCTCAACGGCCAGGCCGTGGCGATGAACGTCTCAGCCTTCCGCTGGGGCCGCCGCGCCGCCCACCAGCCGGAGTTCGTGCGCGGCCTCGTTGACCAGCCGGGAATGACTGCACAGAACGCCGCTGTCGCCGAGACGCTGGACGACATCATCGCCCGCCGCGTCGCCTTCCTCACCGGCTATCAGAACGCCGCCTATGCCAAGCGCTACGCCGACAGACTGGCCGCGCTGCGCAGGGCCGAAGCCCGTGCGGTGCCCGGTTCGACTGCTGTGACCGAGGCCGCCGCGAGGAACCTGTTCAAGCTGATGGCGATCAAGGACGAATACGAGGTGGCAAGGCTCTACACCGATGGCTCCTTCGCCGCCGAGCTGGGGAAGCAGTTCCAGAGCTACGACAAACTCGAATTCCATCTCGCGCCGCCGATCATGGGGCGCGGCAAGGACGGCAAACCGAGGAAGTCGAGTTTCGGTCCCTGGATGATGAAGGGATTCCGCCTGCTGGCAGCGATGAAAGGCTTGCGCGGCACGGTCTTCGACGTGTTCTGCTACAGCACCGAAAGGCGTATGGAACGGCAGCTTCTTGCGCAATACGAGGCCGACCTGGAGCTTGTCGCCGGCGCGCTGGCGCCGGGCAAGGTCGAGGCCGCGGCCGCCCTTGCCTCGGTGCCGGCGCTCATTCGCGGCTATGGTCACGTCAGGCAGGCCAGTGCCGAGAGGGCGGCTGGCGAGCGCCAGAGGTTGCTCGATCGCCTGGCGAAGGCGCCGGTGCGGCCGGAACTCCATGCCGCCGAATGATCGATGCGCCTTGTCTGAAGAAGCTCAACAGGCTTGACGCAGGCCCCGAGATGGCCCCTCTAAACCTTTCTTAAGGCGGTTATGACATGACTGCGGTTCGCGCGACACCCGCAAGGTCATGAACATAGATCGACCCGACGACATATCCGAGGACGTATACGTTGGCTTCGTTCGCTCGCTGTTTCGCGACGCAGGCATCTTGCTCGTTGGCGCCTTCACGCAAGGCGCTATGGGCCTGCTCGTGTATTGGAAAACGTCTGCGGCAATCTATCTCGCGCTCGCCATCCTGATGGTTGCCGCTAGTATCGGCCGTTATCTTGCGATCCGGAGGGTCAGTCCCGACACCATCGTCACCTACGAATCCGCGCTTTCCTGGGAACGCTACTACATTGTTGCCGGGACGATTCATGGGTCGGCGGTCGGACTTTTCGCGTTCGTATGCCTCTACGTGGTTCCGGACCTGTTTGGCGAGATTGCAGCGGTGTCGCTGGTGTTGGCAAGCACCATCACCATCGCCGGCCGCAATTTCGGCTCCCGCAGGATGGTCGCCATCCTGTCCGTGTCCGTGGTCGCGCCGATTGCGGTCGGCCTGATGCTGAAGGGCGACGTCTACAACGTCATTCTGGGCCTCTTTGTCATCCCGTTCATGTTCACCATCAACAAGATGGCGCATCTTGTGCGAAAGGTGCTGTTTACAGCAATCAGCGAAGAAAAGAAGGCGAACCGCATCGCCCAGCGCTTCAATCGCGCCCTGAACACCATGTCGCATGGCCTTGTCATGCTCGGCCCCGACGGCCGGGTAGCGGTGGCCAATGCCGAAGCCGCGCATCTGATGTCGCTCAAGTCGCCCGACGCGCTGCTCGGGCGATCGATCCACGGTCTGCTGATGCGCGGCGTTGCCGGCGGCATGCTGGCGCCGAAGGACTGCCGCTACATCGAAGCCCAGCTTACGCGCGCCCTGCGCGAGGGCCGCGATCGCAAGGTTCTCGTCTCGCTTGCGAACGGTCAGCACTATGAGTTCTCGGCGCGCGAAGGCAGCCAGGAACTGGGTGTCATCACCTTCGAGGATGTGACGGCCCGCGTCGAGGCGGAAGACAAGATCCGCTTCATGGCGCGTTATGACAGCCTCACCGGCCTGCCCAACCGCGCCTATTTCCAAGAGCTGATCGGAGAGGCGATGGCATCCGGCGACCTCGAGCGTCTCTGCGGGCTCGCCGTGCTCGACCTCGACGATTTCAAGAGCGTCAACGACACGCTTGGCCACCCGGTCGGCGATGGATTGATCTACGCCGTCGCTGAACGGCTGGCGGCGGTCGCCGTACCAGGCATCACCGTCAGCCGTTTCGGTGGCGACGAGTTCATGATCTTCTTCGACCGCGTCGAGGACGAGACCCATCTGATCAGCCAAATCGACGAGATTTTCATTGACCTGCAGGGCGAGGTCGACGTCGCCGGTCATGGACTGCGCATCCAGGCCAGCGGTGGCGCGGTGCTGTCGCGGGTCAGGGACACCGATGTCGCCGCCATGATCGTCAAGGCGGACCTCGCGCTATACAAGGCCAAGGAACTCGGCAAGAACACTTGGCGGTTATTCCAGGCATCGATGGATGCGGCATTTCGCGACCGTCAGCTGATGAAGGCGGATCTGCGCACTGCGGTGGAAAGCAAGGGGTTGCGGGTGGTCTATCAGCCGATCGTCGCGATGAGCACGATGCGGATCGCCAGTTGCGAGGCGCTGTGTCGTTGGGATCACCCCGATCTCGGACCGATCTCGCCCAGCATCTTCATTCCGCTGGCCGAAGAAATGGGCATCATTTCCGAGATCAGCACCTTTGTCCTGCAGGCGGCATGCGCCGAATGCGTCAAATGGCCCGACCCGACCAGCGTCTCGGTCAACCTTTCGGCCAAGGATTTCCGCAGCAGTGGCATCGTCCAGAAAGTCCGTGAGGCGCTCGCCGGTTCCGGCCTCGCCGCCGGCCGCCTGGAAATCGAAGTCACCGAGACCGCGCTTCTCGACGACAAATCGCTGACGCGTGAGTATATCGAGGAGTTGAAACGGCTTGGCGTGCGCATTGCGCTAGACGACTTCGGCACAGGCTATTCGAGCTTGAGCTATCTCCACAAGCTGCCGCTCGACAAGGTCAAGATTGACCGCTCGTTCCTGATGGACGTCACCCAGAACCCGAGTTCGCTCGCGCTGTTGAAGGGCGTGGTCGAACTGATCAGGGTTCTCGGTCTCAACGTAACTATCGAGGGCGTTGAGACTTACGAGCAGCTCAAGATTCTGACGCATTCTATCAAACCGGATATGGTCCAGGGCTTTTTGTTTGGTTCAGCGCTGACAGCGTCCGGCATCGGAACGATGGCTACCACGGTCTGGCCATTCGCCATCGATAAAAAGCCTGCGGGCAAACGTGCGCTTAGCTGATTCCGCGCTTCATTTTCGACCAACTCGACCAGACCTGCCGCGCGGCGGCAAGTTAAGGTTAATATTAGGTAAACGACGTCGATTGGATTTTCACCTTTTATGCCGCGACCGCACACGATAGGTTTGCAGTGAAGATGGCAGAAGGGAATTGTATTGTGGCGGTATCCGAAGGCGTTGTTCATGTGGATGACCGACCGACCGACCTCAGCGGGATGTCTTCCTTCTCGCGCAATGTTTCGACCCTTCTTGAGCGCGTGGAATACAGACGTTGCGAAAGCGGTGAAGACATGGAGGCGATTTACCGGCTTCGCTACAAGGCTTACCGGCTGAACGGCTTTCTGCCTGAATCCAGCGACCAGATGATGACGGATGCGCTCGACTACACGCCGAACTGTTATCGCTTTGGTGTCTTCGTCGACAATTCCCTTGTGTGTACGCTCCGTATTCATCATCTGACACCGAGCGAACCTTACGCGCCCGCAATGACCAGATTCGGCGATCTGCTTCATCCGCGCCTGCTTCGCGGCGAAACCTTCATCAATCCGACGCTTCTGGCAGCCGACCCGGACTTCATATCGATGCATCGTGCCCTGCCTTACGTTACGTTGCGGCTAGCACTTATTGCCAGCATCCGCTTCCACGTGACTGCCTGTCTCGGCGTGATCCGCAAGGAACACACGGCTTTCTACCAGCGGATTTTCGGTGCCGTGCAAGTGGGGCAACCGAGAGACTATCCTCCATTCACCGTTCCCGTGGTACTCTATGACGCGAACTACGAGATCAATTTGGAGCGGGTACTCCAGCGTTTCCCCTTCTTTCGGTCGACGCCGATGGAGCAACGCATGCTGTTTGAGACACCTAGTGCTGGTGAACTCGCGCCGCTGACCATCCTGCCGACCGCCAAATATTTTCGCGAAGCCGCCTGACATTGGCAATTGTGCATCGCGGCCTTGGAGCTTTCAGGTCGCTTCGGCGTTCTGGAAGACGCGCCGGTGGCGCGCGGACGACGTCAATCTGCATCGCTTCGGCGGCAATTTCTATCGAGAGGAACCTGACATGACCATTTCCACGCTCGCACTCACTCCGCTGATCTCGCTGATTGCCGGCGTGCTGATCCTGGTGATGCCGCGGCTCCTCAACTACATCGTCGCGCTCTATCTGATCGTCGTCGGCCTGCTTGGGCTGTTCCCGCAGCTCGCCGGCTGATGTGACAAGCCTCAGCCGCAAGGAAGCGCAAGGCGGCAGCCACGCTCGCCTCCGGAATATCCTCCTGCATCAGGCGGCTTCAACTTTCCTTTGAGGCTGTCGTTTCCGGCGATGCGGCAATAGCGCCATTGCCCTCGGCTCGGCTTTTCGCTATGTGCCTGAAAGATGTCTTCGAAGGGGTATTCCTATGGCTGATCACTCGCCGACCGGTCCTGTCGAACTGGGCGCGAAGATGGACTATGCCGAGCACGACCGCACCTATGCCGGATTCCTCAGGCTGGCGAAATACGGATCGCTCTTTTGCCTCGCCGTGCTTCTGGCAATGGCTTTCGGCTTCTTTGCGGGCGGCTTCTTCTCGGGATTTGTCCTGTTCGCACTGATCCTCGCCGTCGGCGCTTTCATTCTCCGGTAAATTCTTCAAAACCCCTTGCCCGTGACATCGCCGGAAATCCGGCCGGCGTCCTGCGCAGACAGGTTCCAGCCGAAAGGATCATGCGGTGGGACAGACGGTTTTCATCCCTCGTGAGCTCGATGCGAACGAGCCGCGCGTTGCTGCCTCGCCCGACACGGTGAAGCGGCTGGCGGGGCTGGGGTTCGCCGTGATCATCGAAAGCGGCGCTGGCACGGCATCGCGCATTCCCGACGAGGAGTTCGCCAAGACCGGCGCTGTGATCGGTAAGGTCGGCGATGTCGCCAAGGCCGATGTGGTGCTGAAGGTTCGCCGGCCTGATGAGGCGGAGCTGAAGGCCTATCGCCCGGGCACTGCCGTCATCGCCATCATGGATCCCTATGGCAACGATGCTGCCGTCGATGCTCTGGCAACGGCCGGCGTCACCGCCTTCTCGATGGAGTTCATGCCGCGCATCACGCGCGCCCAATCCATGGATGTCCTGTCCAGCCAGGCGAACCTCGCCGGCTATCAGGCAGTGATCGACGCGGCTGCCGAATATGACCGAGCGCTGCCGATGATGATGACGGCCGCGGGCACGGTGCCGGCGGCGAAAGCCTTCATCATGGGCGTCGGCGTCGCCGGCCTGCAGGCAATTGCGACGGCAAGACGTCTTGGCGCTGTAGTCACTGCCACCGATGTGCGCCCCGCTGCCAAGGAACAGGTTGCCTCGCTGGGCGCAAAGTTCCTGGCGGTCGAGGATGAGGAGTTCAAGGCGGCCGAGACGGCTGGCGGCTACGCCAAGGAAATGTCTAGGGAATACCAGGCCAAGCAAGCTGCTCTGACCGCCGAGCACATCGCCAAGCAGGACATTGTCATCACCACGGCGCTGATTCCTGGCCGTCCGGCGCCGAAGCTGGTTTCGGCCGCGATGGTCGCCTCGATGAAGCCGGGCTCGGTGATCGTCGATCTCGCGGTCGAACGCGGCGGCAATGTCGAAGGCGCTGTGCCCGGGCAGGTGGTGACCACGGCCAACGGGGTAAAAATCGTCGGCCATCTCAACGTGCCGGGCCGCGTCGCGGCCTCCGCCTCGCTGCTCTATGCCAGGAACCTCTTTGCGTTCCTCGAGACGCTGGTCGACAAGACCACGAAGACGCTGGCCATCAACCGCGATGACGATCTGGTCAAGGCGACGATGCTGACCGATGGCGGCCAGGTCGTGCATCCGGCCTTCGCCGGCAAGCCGGCGGTGATGATCGCCTCGGCTGAACTTGCGAAGCCCGTTGCCGCGAAGAAACCGACTGCGCCAAAGAAAGCTGCCGCACTCAAGAGACCTGCCGCTGCCAAGCCGAAAGGGATCGCGTGATGGACCAGACCTTGCAGAAAGCCCTCGACCAGCTCGACCAGGCGACCGCCGCCGTCCGGCTCGCGGTGCAGGATCTGGCCACCGCTCCAGGCGGCACCGATGCGGCAGCCGACGCCGCGCACGCGCTGTCCGGCGGGGCGATCGATCCGTTTGTCTTCCGCTTCGCTATTTTCGTCTTGGCGATCTTCGTTGGCTATTACGTCGTCTGGTCGGTGACGCCGGCGCTGCATACGCCGCTGATGGCCGTCACCAACGCCATTTCCTCGGTCATTGTCGTCGGCGCGCTGCTTGCCGTCGGCATCTCGGCGTCCGGCATCGCCACCGGCTTCGGTTTCGTCGCGCTGATGCTGGTCTCGGTCAATATCTTCGGCGGCTTTCTCGTCACCCAGCGCATGCTGGCCATGTACAAGAAGAAGGACAGGTAGAGCGACATGAACGCCAACTTCGCCTCCTTCCTCTATCTGGTCTCCGGCATCCTGTTCATCCTGGCGTTGCGCGGCCTGTCGCACCCGACCACCAGCCGCCAGGGCAACATGTACGGCATGATCGGCATGGGCATCGCCATTGTCACCACGCTGGCGCTGGCGACCCCTTCGGCGGGAGGCTTTGGCCTCATCGTGCTCGGTCTGCTGATCGGCGGCTCGGTGGGCGCGGTCACCGCACGGCGCATCGCCATGACCTCGATGCCGCAGCTGGTCGCCGCCTTCCACTCGCTCGTCGGCCTTGCCGCCGTCATGGTGGCGGCTGCCGCCGTCTATGCGCCGGAAAGTTTCGGCATCGGCACGGCAGCCGACATCCACGCCCAGGCGCTGATCGAGATGAGCCTCGGCGTCGCCATCGGCGCCATCACCTTCACCGGCTCGGTCGTCGCCTTCCTCAAGCTCGATGGCCGCATGTCGGGCAAGCCGATCATGATCGGCGGCCGTCACTTCATCAACGCGGCCCTCGGCATCGCGCTGATCGTGCTGATCGTGCTGCTGGTCACCACCGAGTCCAAGCTGGTGTTCTGGCTGATCGTTGCGGCATCGCTTGTCCTTGGCGTCCTGCTCATCATCCCGATCGGCGGGGCCGACATGCCGGTGGTCGTCTCGATGTTGAATTCCTATTCGGGTTGGGCGGCTGCGGCACTCGGCTTCACGCTCGGCAATCTGGCGTTGATCATCACCGGCGCGCTGGTCGGCTCGTCCGGCGCGATCCTGTCCTACATCATGTGCAAGGGCATGAACCGGTCATTCATCTCGGTCATCCTCGGCGGCTTCGGCGGCGAGACTTTCGCCACCGCCGACGACGGCATCGAGCGCACGGTCAAGCAGGGTTCGGCCGACGATGCCGCCTATCTGATGATGAACGCGCAGAAAGTCATCATCGTGCCAGGCTACGGCATGGCGGTCGCCCAGGCACAGCACGCGCTGCGCGAGATGGCCGACAAGCTCAAGGCCGCCGGCGTCGACGTCAAATACGCCATTCATCCGGTCGCCGGCCGCATGCCCGGCCACATGAACGTGCTCTTGGCCGAAGCCAACGTGCCTTACGACGAAGTGTTCGAGCTCGAGGACATCAACTCCGAATTCGCGCAGGCCGACGTCGCCTATGTCATCGGTGCCAACGACGTCACCAACCCGTCCGCGCGGGACGACAAGAGCTCCCCTATTTTCGGCATGCCGATCCTCGATGTCGACAAGGCCCGCACCTGCCTGTTCGTCAAGCGCTCGCTCGGCTCCGGCTATGCCGGCATCGACAACACGCTGTTCTACAAGGACGGTACCATGATGCTGCTCGGCGACGCCAAGAAGATGACCGAAGAGATCGTCAAAGCCTTGGACCACTGATCCGGGTTAGCGGCGCCGGTACACCGCCAGTTGCTCGAAACCAAAAGTCTGGCTCCGCGCCGGGCTTTTTCTTGGCCCTGAGCATCCGGCCTGGAGCGTCTTTGCTCTCACCCCGGGTTCAGAGCTACGATGGGCAAATTCTGTTCCGGGATTTGTCACCAACGGAGGCACTGGTGTCCGACCCTCATCCTGTTGCGTCGCCGGCCAGGACCAGTCCGCCGGCCTCCGGAAAGGCGCCGCGCAAGCTCAGCCAGGCCGTGGTGATCGTGCATGGCATGGGCGAACAGCGGCCCATGGGCACGCTGAGGGAATTTGTTCAGGCTGTCTGGAGTCATGATCCCGCCCGCGCGCCGTTTTATGCCCGTGTCACTGATCCGGCCGACCCCGACGGCGAGAAGATCAACCAGAGCTGGATCACGCCTGACAGCCGGACGAACTCGCACGAGCTTCGCCGGATCACCACCCCTTACGATATCGATGGCCGCCGCACCGACTTCTACGAGCTTTACTGGGCCGACATTACGCAGGGCACAACGCGGGGCCGGCTTGCGGCCTGGGTAACGAATCTGCTTTGGCGCAAGCCCGCCGACATCCCGCGCGATGCCCGGGGGCTTTATGTCGTCACGCTTCTGGCCGTCACAATAGTCTTGTGCGCAGCGCTCCTGCTCGCGACGTCGGCATGGCAAGGGTATATTTCCTGGACCACGGGTACGCTCGTCACGATCCTGGCCTCGTTCGTCATCTGGTCAGTGGACCGGTTTGGCCTGCCTTATTTCGGCGACGTGGCCGCCTATGTACGTGCTGAAGCGGCAACGGTCGAGAAGCGCGCGCTTGTCCGCGAGCGCGGCCTGACGCTGCTGAGGCGTCTCATGATGGATGATGGCTATGATCGGATCGTGCTGGTCTCACACAGCCTGGGATCAATCATCGCCTACGATCTGCTGCAGATATTGTGGGCCGATTTCAGGCCTCGAAAGCTGGAAGCCGTCCGCGACAAGGCGAGACTGAAAGCGATCCGCGCCGTCGACGAGGCCACGCTCCACGCCGATGGTTCTGCGTGGCCCGACGGCTTGGATGATTTTTCCGGATTCCGCCGCGCCCAATGGGAGCTCTATCGGCAGCTTCGCACCAGGGACGCCGATCATCCATTGCCATGGAAGATCAGCGATTTCGTCACGCTCGGCAGTCCGCTGACCCACAGCGAATTTCTGGTGACCTACAACCTCGCCGAATTCAGGCGCGGCATCGCTGAGCGGCTGTTCTCGGCATGTCCGCCGATTGCCGAGACGGCGGCCGGTGGAACCGTCCTCTATCAGGAAGGGCGCAGCCGTTCGGGCAAGCCACAGCGAGCGGTGCATCATGGTGCAGTGTTTGCCGCGACGCGTTGGACCAACATCTTCGACAGGGGCAATGGCTGGCTGACGGGCGACCCGATCTCCGGGCCGATGGCGGAAAATTTCGGCCCCGGCGTGGACAACATCCAGGTCGAGCTGCGCGGTTCGCTTGGCCGCATCTTCACGCACACGCTCTACTGGTCGCTGAAGACGACCGGCGTCGAGGTCGCCGCAGCCGCCGGCACGCCGCCGCGTTCGCATATTGGCGTGCTGCGCGACGCCGTCGACCTCGGTCGCAAACTGGAGTCAAGTCAGGCGGTGCCGACGATAGGCCGCACAGAAACTGCCTGAAGCATAAAAAACGCGCGCCGGGAGCACGCCAACACCTCAAATACCCTGATTGATTGGGCCTCAGATATCCAGATTGGCGACCGACAGCGCATTGTCCTGGATGAACTCGCGTCTAGGCTCAACTTCGTCGCCCATCAGCCGTGAGAATAGACTGTCCGCATCGGTGGCATCGGTGACCTTGACCTGCAGCAGCGAGCGCACATTCGGGTCGAGCGTGGTTTCCCAGAGCTGTTCGGCGTTCATCTCGCCGAGGCCCTTGTAGCGCTGCATGGTCAGGCCCTTGCGACCGGTGGCAAACACAGCGTTGAGCAGCGCCAGCGGTCCCGAGATGGTTTCCGACACATCCTTGCGGCGCAGCAGCGGCGGCTCGCCATAGACTTCCGCGAGGCGCGGCGCATAGCGGTCGAGCTGGCGGGCGTCGGCCGAATTGATCAGCGCGAGATCGAGATGCGCGAACTCCTTGACGCTGCGCACTGTGCGCTCGAACACATAGCCGCCGATGCCTTCGTTCGAGGTCGACATGCGGCCGGTCCAGCCGCGTTCGGTGTCCTCGGCAATGATGTCGAGGCGCCGGGCGACACGCTCAGCCATGGCGTTGGCCCGGCCGAGATCGGCGAACAACTCAGGGTTGAGTGCGCCGGCGATCGCCGCCTGCTCGACCACGCCCCGGTTATAGCGCGTGTGCAGCCCGTTGATGAGCTGGCGCACCGCCAGCGCATCGTCGATGGCGCTGCGCAGGTCCTGTCCGGCCCGCACCTCGCCGGTGCTGAGCGCAAGCGACGCCTCCTCCAGCCCCGAGCCGATCAGGAATTCCTCGAAGGCGCTTTCGTCCTTGAGGTATTGCGAACTCTTGCCGCGCGTCACCTTGTAGAGCGGCGGCTGGGCGATATAGAGATGGCCGCGCTCGATCAGTTCCGGCATCTGCCGGAAGAAGAAGGTGAGCAGCAAGGTGCGGATGTGGGCGCCATCGACGTCGGCGTCGGTCATCAGGATGATCTTGTGATAGCGCAATTTGTCGGCGTTGAACTCGTCCTTGCCGATCGAGGTGCCGAGCGCGGTGATCAGCGTACCTATCATGTCGGAGCCGAGCATGCGATCGAAGCGGGCCCGCTCGACATTGAGGATCTTGCCGCGCAGCGGAAGTATGGCCTGGTTCTGGCGCGAACGGCCGCCCTTGGCCGAGCCGCCGGCGCTGTCGCCCTCGACGATGAAGATTTCGGACTTCGCCGGATCGCGTTCCTGACAGTCGGCCAGCTTGCCGGGCAGCGAGGTGACGCCGAGCGAGCTCTTGCGGGTGATGTCGCGCGCCTTGCGCGCGGCTTCGCGCGCCGCTGCCGCCTGGATGACCTTGTCGATGACCACCTTGCCCTCGGTCGGGTGCTCTTCGAGCCAGGTGCCGAGCGCTTCGTTGACGAGCCCTTCCACCACCGGGCGAACTTCGGACGAGACCAGCTTGTCCTTGGTCTGCGACGAGAATTTCGGATCGGGAACCTTGACCGACAACACCGCCGTCAGCCCCTCGCGGCAATCGTCGCCGATCAGCGCCACCTTCTCCTTCTTGGTGAGGCCCGAGGATTCGCCATAGCCGGTTATCTGGCGCGTCAGCGCGCCGCGGAAACCGGCAAGATGCGTGCCGCCGTCGCGCTGCGGAATGTTGTTGGTGAAGGCCAGCACGTTCTCGTGGTAGCTGTCGTTCCACCACATGGCGACTTCGACGGTGATGCCGTCGCGCTCGGCTTTGATCGCAATCGGCTTGTCGATCAGCGGTTTCTTGACGCGGTCGAGATATTTGACGAACTCCTCCAGTCCGCCATCATAGTGCAACTCATGACGCACGACGTCGGCATGGCGGGCATCGGTCAGAATGATGCGCACTCCGGAATTCAGGAAGGCGAGTTCGCGCAGCCGGTGCTCCAGCGTGCCGAAGTCGAATTCGACCATTGTGAACGTTTCGGCCGACGGAAAGAACGTGATCTCGCTGCCGCTGCGTCCGTCATAGGTGCCGGCAACCTTGCGCTGTTCGTAGGTGCCGGTGACCCTTAGCGGCGCGTCGGCATTGCCGTGCGTGAAGCTCATCTCGTAGATCTGGCCGTTACGGCGGATCTTCAGCTTCAGCCAGGCCGAAAGCGCATTGACCACCGAGACGCCGACGCCGTGCAGGCCGCCAGACACCTTGTAGGAATTCTGGTCGAACTTGCCGCCGGCATGCAGCTGCGTCATGATCACTTCGGCCGCCGAGATGCCTTCGCCGGTGTGGATATCGGTCGGAATGCCGCGGCCATTGTCGATGACCGTCACCGAACCGTCGGGGTTGAGCGTCACGGTGACGAGGTCGGCATGGCCGGCCAGCGCCTCGTCGATGGCGTTGTCGACGACCTCGTAGACCATGTGATGCAGGCCCGAGCCGTCGTCGGTATCGCCGATATACATGCCAGGCCGCTTGCGGACGGCGTCCAACCCCTTCAAAACTTTGATGGAATCGGCGCCGTACTCGGCCTCAGCGCCGTTGGCGTTGTCGATCTGATCGCTCATGAAAACCTGTCTGATTGATGCCGCACATCCAGCGCAAAAAACCGGCTCCGAATCGCGCGTCCTTGATGTCCAAGATATAGGTGCAAAAGGCGGTTTTTCCAAGATTTGCAAGCATTTCCGAATGGAAGAAGAGCGCGCCTGACCGGCCAGGGCATCGGACCCAAAAAGTGGAGCCGGACTTGGAACAGAGCGGCGGCAACAACAGAGGGCCGACCTGTTCCGACGATCAGGCACTTTCCAGTGCCCGGTCACATTCCGGAGAGCCGGCGACATGGACGCTTGCCTTGCCAGCCACTACATTGAGGTGACCAGCGGAGCACGCCATGGACAGTCAGCCCGCCCCCTTCGTCCCGCCGGCGCCGAAGCCGCGTACGTCGCCGCCGTCGACGCTCGAGATGATCCGCATCGTCTATCGCAACCCGCTCGAACTGTGGGGCGAGCCGACCTACAACCAGCCCTGGATATCGGTGACCGGCATCGGCGGGCCGCTGGTCATCGCCAACGACCCCGGCCTCATTCGCCACGTGCTGGTCGACAATGCCAAAAATTACAAGATGGCGACGGTGCGCCAGATGATCCTGCGGCCGATCCTGCGCGACGGCCTGCTGACCGCCGAGGGTGAGGTCTGGAGGCGCTCGCGCAAGGCGATGGCGCCGGTGTTCACGCCGCGCCACATATTTGGTTTTGCCGAGCCGATGCTGAGGCGCACGCGGGAGTTCGTCACGCGCTATGAGGGCGGCGGCACGTCGGACATCGCCCACGACATGACGCTGCTTACTTTTGATATCTTGGCCGAGACGCTGTTTTCCGGCGAGATATCAGGCGAGCCGGGCAGCTTCGCCAAGGAGATCGACCGACTGTTCGAGACCATGGGCCGGGTTGATCCGCTCGACCTGTTGCGGGCGCCCGACTGGCTGCCGCGCCTGACCCGCATCCGCGGCCGCAAGACCATGGCTTATTTCCGCAAGATCGTAACCGACACAGTCAAGATGCGCGAAGAGCGGCTCAAGCGCGATCCGGACAAGGTGCCGCAGGATTTTCTCACGCTTTTGCTCAAGGCGGAGGGACCGGACGGGCTGACACGCGCCGAGGTCGAGGACAACATCATCACCTTCATCGGCGCCGGTCACGAGACCACGGCGCGGGCACTTGGCTGGACGCTCTACTGCCTGGCCGAAGCGCCTTGGGAGCGCGAAAAGATCGAGCGCGAGATCGACGCCGTGCTGGCGCGAGAACCCGACCCGACAAAGTGGCTCGACGCCATGCCGTTCACCCGCGCCGCCTTCGACGAGGCGCTTAGGCTCTACCCGCCGGCGCCGTCGATCAACCGCGAGCCGATCGAGCCCGAAACCTGGAACGGCCTCTATATACCGAGGCGCGCCGCGGTGCTGGTCATGCCCTGGGTTGTCCATCGCCACCGCAAGCTGTGGGACCGGCCTGACGCCTTCATGCCGGAACGCTTTCATCCGGGAAATCGCGAAAAAATCGACCGCTTCCAGTATTTGCCGTTCGGCGCCGGCCCTCGCGTCTGCATCGGCGCCAGCTTTGCCATGCAGGAGGCGATCATCGCGCTGGCCATCATGCTGTCACGTTTCCGCTTCGACACCACCGCCGAGACCAAACCGTGGCCGGTGCAGAAACTGACGACGCAACCGCGGGGCGGCCTGCCGATGCAGGTTACGCGACGCCTTCAGTGAGCGTCTGATTGGCTAGGCCGCCGTCTTTCGCTGGAACTGGCCCGCGGCGCGGTAGCGCCAGAGATAGCTCGGCAGGATGCTGCCGATCGACTGCGGTTGGATGCCGAGGCCGGCGAGCGTCCTATTTTCCCTGATGGCCGCTTCCGATACGATGTTGTGCTCGCGCAGCTGCAGGACCTGATCCTTGGTCAGCAGCGGATTGGGCAAAAGCCCGAGAATCGATGCCTGCATGTTGGCCACCCACCACGGTACCGACACCAGAAGCCGCTCGCGGTCGATCATGGCAAGCATTTCCTGCATGCATTCCTTGAAGGTCAGCACCTGCGGTCCGCCAAGCTCGTAGATCCGACCGCCCTGGACTTTGCCGTCGACCGAGCGCGCCACCGCCTCGGCGACGTCGCCGACGTAGACCGGCTGGAATTTGGTCTGCCCGCCGCCGATCAGCGGCAGGACCGGCGAATAGCGCGCCATGCTGGCGAAGCGGTTGAAGAAGCTGTCCTCCGGCCCGAAATTGATCGATGGCCGCAAGATGACGGTACCGCTAATCGTTTCCAGGACCGCTTTTTCACCGAGCGCCTTGGTGCGTGCATAGTCCGATTGCGCGTTCAGATCGGCGCCCAGCGCCGAGATATGGGTGAGGCCGGCGCCGACGGCGCGCGCCGCTTCGGCGACCGCGCGTGCGCCGAACTCGTGGACGGAGGTGAATTTCTGCCGACCGCTCTCATGCAGGATGGCCACCAGGTTGACGACATGGTCGGCGCCCTGCACGGCGCGGTCGACCGACCAACGCACGCGAACATTGGCCTGCACCGGCTGAATCTGGCCGACATTGCCCAGCGGCTGCAGATGGCCGGCGAGATCGGGCCGGCGGCAGGCGACCCTGATGCGATAGCCGCGCCTGGCCAGCGCCCGCACAACGTGGCGGCCGACAAAGCCGGAGCCGCCGAACACGACGACGAGCTTTGGGGTCTGCAGGATTTCGGTCATTGCTGGCTCCGGCGCAGTTTCCAGATTTACTGGTGCTTGGCTGAAGCAGTTTCATAGTCGGTTTCGCGCCAAAGGCAAAGGGCGACGATAAGTCGCCAACGCCCTTGTTTGACCGCGTCAGAAGGCCCTGCCGATGCGTGCGTCGACCGATTGGCGGTTGCCGCCGCGAATGACGAAGAAGAATAGGATCGCCGCCCACAGCAGCGATTTTTCGGCGCCCGAAAAGCCCTCGCCCATGGTGACCCAGTGGAACCAGACCGTGACCAGAAGCACGAACATTCCGGCGAAGGCCGCCGGGCGGGTCAAAAGGCCGATGGCGATGAAAATGCCGCCGAAGAACTCGGTGCATGCCAAGAGCAGGGACCAAAATGCGCCCGGATAGAAGCCGAGGCCTTCGACCATCTCGGCGGCGCCGAAAGGTTCGGTGATCTTATGCGAGCCATGGATAGTGAGGAAGATGCCGGCCACGGCACGCAGGATGGTTTCGGAGGCGGTGTGCAACGCCTCATAGAGGCCGCCAAGGGCTGGGACGAAAAGGCTTCTGCTGGAATTGTCGGTGCTTGCGGACATTGGGGCTCCTTTTTTGCTGCTCTGCGCAAACACCCGACCACCTCGCTCAAAGTCAAATGAACAAAAGTTGACCAAAACAGGCATGTTAACTGACCAGATGCGAGAGAACGCAGAAAACCCCGCCGAAGCGGGGTTTTCTGGGTGACTTCCATGGTCGGAGTCAGGGTCCGACGAGGCGGCCTGACCTGAGACGGTATCAGGACGGCGTGAGACGCCCGCCCCAGCCCTGGCGACCGGATGTCACCGCCCGGGCAAACCCCACCCCGGACAGGCATTGGTCGCGGCACCACGCAAAAAGGTTCAACGACGGCGAAAAAAATCGCAGACAAACTTTTTAGGAAGAATACCGGGCCGCGAATTCGGAAATGCGCTGCACCACGGCCTTGGGCGCCGTTATGCCCCGCGCCGCCGCTTTCTCCGCCGCTTCGGCTCGGGCACGGCCGGGCACATGCACGCCGTAGCGGCGGCGCAACCGGTCGAGCTGGTCCTTCATGCGTTTCTCGAAATCCGGATCGAGCAGCTTGGGCTCGACGGCCAGAACGAAGAGGCCGGTTCCGGGACTGTCCGGTCCGCCGCTAAACCATGGCGCATCGAGCGACCAGTTGGCGCCCGACAGGCCCGCCGCCAGCACTTCGACCATCAGTGCGATGTTGGCACCGCGCTGGCCGCCGAAGGCAAGCATCGCGCCTTTCATGGCAGCGGCGGGATCGGTGGTCGGGTTGCCGCTCGCGTCCAGTGCCCAGCCTTCTGGAATTTTCTTGCCGTCCTCGGCCGCCTTGCGGATGTTGACGAAGGCAGTGGCGCTCGACGACTGGTCGATCACCAGCGGCGCTCCGTCAGCGGCGGGCGCGGCGAAGGACATTGGGTTGGTACAGTAGACCGGCTTGACCGAGCCCGAGCCGGCAAGCACGGCCGGTCCATTGGTCGCGGCGAAGGACACCAGTCCCTGCGCGGCCAGCCGCCCGGTGAAATAGCCGAGCGCGCCGCATGTATAGGCGTTCTTCTGCGAAAAGATGGCAACGCCGAACAGGCGCGCCGCCTTGGCGAGATCGTCGATCGTGCGGTCGAAACCGGTATGCGCCAGACCGCCGCGCGCATCGGAGAGATAGATCGCCAAAGCCGGCCTGGTGATGACCGGCTCGGCTTTGCCGTCGATGCGGCCGGCCTCCAGCGCTTCGAGATAGTCGATGAAATGCGACAGTCCGACCGTCGACAGACCTTCCGCCTCGGCCGCTACGATGGAAGCTGCGAGCGACCGCGCCGCTTCTTCATTGGCGCCGGCGCCGAGCGCCGCCATCCTGCACAGCCCTGTCGCCTGGTCGAGACTGAGTTGCATTGTAGCGATCCTAGGGGAGTAGGGGAGTAAGGGAGTAAGGGAGTAAGGGAATAGGGGAATAGTGAGCAGTGAATGCGAATAGGATGGAAATGTGTATGTGAATAGTGGCTGGCCCTACTCCCCTACTCCCCTATCAACCAATCTTGTTCGGAATCCGCGCCTCGATCTTGCCGAGGGCGAAGACCAGGATGCCGGTGATCGCCATATAGATCAACGCCAGGAGCAGCAAGGGTTCATAGGTGAGGAAAGTGCTCTGCCTCACCTTGGAAGAGACGGCGAATATGTCGATCACGCTGATAGTCGCCACCAGCGGCGTCGATTTGAGTTGCAGCACGGTTTCGCCGGTCAGCGTCGGCAGCGCCCGGTAGAAGGCTTGCGGCAGCCAGATCCGCCGCAGAATCTTCCAGCGGCTCATGCCGAAGGCACGCGCCGCTTCCAACTGTCCTTTCGGCACCCCGGCGAAGGCACCCCGCATGACTTCCCCCTCGTAGCCGGCGAAGGACAAGGTCAGCGCCAGGACGCCATAGGGCCACGCTTGCCTGAGATACGGCCACATCCAGGACTCGCGTACCCATGGGTACTGCGGAAACAGCGAGCCGAGCCCATAGTAGAGCAGCCAGAGCTGCAGCAGCAGTGGCGTTCCCCTGATGACGGTGCAGAAGGCCTTTGCAGGCGCCGCGAGCCAGAAGGGGCCGGCAGCCTGCGCCAATCCGAGCGGCACGGCGAGCAGGAAGCCGAGTGTGCAGGTGACGGCGAGGATCCAAAGCGTGCGCCAGATGCCGACAAGCGCCATCTCGTAATATTGCGGCAGCCAGTCCCAGCGCATGAAGAAGGCGGCCGCGAGAACCAGCGCCAGCGCGGTCAGGATCAGCACGATGCGATGCGGCTGCAGCCAAAGCGACGCGCGGGCAACATTGATGATGATCGCTTCGCCAGCCATCAACGCGCCTCCTTGAGGGAGGGCATGCCGCGCCGAGCCCGGAGTTCGATGCGGCCGATGATCAAATTGGAGACCAGCGTCAACAGAAGATAGATCACGCCTGCGGCGAGGAAGAACGTAAGATAGGCTTTGGTTACGCCCGCCGCTTGCCGCGTGGCCAATGTCAGCTCGAAGAAGCCGACGACCGCCAGCAGGGCGGTGTCCTTGGTGGCGATCAGCCAGAGATTGGCAAGGCCGGGTATGGCGAAGGGCAGCATCGCCGGCAGCGTGATGCGTCGCAGAAGGAGGCCGGGAGACATGCCATAGGCGCGCGCGGCTTCGATCTGGCCTTGCGGAATGGCAAGGATCGCGCCACGCATCACCTCGGTCGAATAGGCGCCCTGGACGAATCCGAGCACGGCAATGCCGGCCACCAGCCCACTGATATCGATGCGCTGATATCCCATTGCCGTCAGCAACTGGTTGATCAGATCGGTGCCGGCATAATAGAGCAGCAGGATCAGCACCAGCTCCGGCACGGCGCGGACGATCGTCGTATAGACCGCCAGCAGATCGCGCACCACGGGCCCGCCGTAGAGCTTGCCATACGCACCGCAAATGCCGATCACGAGGCCGAGACCGAAAGCACCGGCAGCGATCTCGACCGAGTGGAGCAGTCCGACCAGAAGCGTTCCGCCCCAGCCAGGCGGCGTCGGCGAAAGTAGTTCGATGATGCGGGCCACAGAGGCCGGAAGAAATGCGTCGATCAGCGTCGCCCCCGAATTGCTGGCGCCAAAACCGCCGGCGATGCCGTCAGCGGAAAGCTTGCATGGGTGGATATCGACGAAAGCCACACGGCACGCTGTCCGCGCCGCGTGGTTATTCGCTCAGGGATGCCGTCAGTTCGCCTGCGGATCGTCGCCGTAGATGTCGAAATCGAAATATTTCTTGCTGATTTCGTCATATTTGCCGTTGGCGCGGATAGCCTTGATGCCGGCGTTGATCTTCTCCTTCAACTCGGTGTCTTCCTTGCGGATGCCGGCGCCGATGCCGGGCCCGAGAACGGCCAGATCCGGCGCGACCATCCCCTTCAGGTCGCAGCATTGCTTGCCCTGATCCGATTTCAGGAACGCATCGAGCGCGATGGAATCGGCCTGCACCGCATCGAGGCGACCGGCGGCAAGATCCTGATTGGCTTCGTCCTGGGTCTGGTATTCCTTGATTTCCGCTGCTTCGGTGAAGTGCTTCTTGACGTAGTCGGCATGCACGGTCGAAACTTGGACGCCGATGATCTTGCCCTTGAGATCTTCCGGGGTAGCGCCGAACTTCTGGTCCTTCGGCCCGATAATGGCAGTCGGGGTGTTGTAATATTTGTCGGAGAAATCGATCGTCTTCTTGCGTTCGTCGGTGATCGTCATCGAGCTGGCGATGACATCGATCTTCTTGGTCGTCAGCGCCGGGATGATGCCGTCCCAGGCAACGGGGGTGATGACGCAATCGAGCTTTTGCTCGGCGCAAACCGCGTCGATGAATTCGATTTCCCAGCCGACCCATTTGCCCGAGGCATCCGGCGAGGTGAACGGCGGATAGGGTTCGGCAGCGACACCGATCTTGACCGGCTCGGCCTTGGCGACGCCCATCGCGGCAACGCCCAGCAGAAGCGCTGCGGCAAACGTCTTCAGGACGGTCTTCATTTCAATAACTCCCAGTTTGTTGTTGTTCCCGTTTTCCATCCGCCTCGGCTTAACCGATGTTGCGGATGAATTGCTTGAGTCTTTCGGATTTGGGCGCACCGAAGATCTGCTCCGGCGGCCCTTCTTCCTCGACCAGCCCGTTGTAGAGGTAGACGACATGCGTCGCGACTTCGCGGGCGAACTTCATCTCGTGGGTCACCAGCACCATGGTGCGGCCCTCGCGCGCCAGGTCGCCGATCACCTTCAGCACCTCGCCGATCAGTTCCGGGTCGAGCGCCGAGGTCGGCTCGTCGAACAGCATGACGCGTGGGTTGATGGCCAGCGCCCGGGCGATAGCCGCGCGCTGCTGCTGGCCGCCCGACAGATAGGCCGGATAGACATCGCGCTTTTCGGCAAGGCCGACGCGGGCGAGCAGCTTTTCCGCCTCGGCGATGGCCACGTCGCGCTTGACGCCCAGAACATGCACCGGAACCTCGATGACGTTCTCGATCAGCGTCATGTGGCTCCACAAATTGAAATTCTGGAAGACCATGCCGAGCTTGGAACGAATGCGCTCGATCTGCTTGCGGTCGGCGGGAACGGTGTGGCCGTGACTGTCGGCCTTCATCCGGATCTCCTCGCCATTGACGCGGACGATTCCACTGGTCGGGTTCTCCAGGCAATTGATGCAGCGCAGCAGCGTCGACTTGCCCGAGCCGCTGCCGCCGATGATGGCGATGACCTCACCGTCGCGCGCCGACAGCGAAACGCCTTTCAGCACATGCAGTTCGCCGAATCTTTTATGCAGGTTCTCGACATGGATGGCTTCGGCGGCGTCGTTCTGCGCCGTATACTTCAGGGCGGGAGCCGTGCCTTGGGCTATCACCTTTGGGGTGCCTCACGAAGCGGCTGGACCCGTCGCTGCTGGAATTTATTACCCATTACCATCACTGGACAGACTTCTCATTCTCAAGATGGACCGTTCCGCTTGCCTCCGTCAACCATGCTTTTTGGACCATTGATCACGGCATGCCGAGTGGCTATTGGCTGGATGGGATATTTCAGGAGCACTTGGTGGGTAAAGCATACGGGTCGCAGTCCATGGCAGGGCCCCTGCAGCGCGTGCTGATGCGGTCCGCCGCAAGCGCCATGCCCCGCGCCAGAGCATCGGAATGGCACTATGGCCCCGGCTTCGATCCGCAAAAGGCCGCTGCCCAGTATGAGGCGCTGACGACGCTGGTTTTGGCATCCGGCGCCGAGATCGAATGGCTGACCGACGCCGATGACGGGCTTGCCGATTCCGTCTTCACCCACGATCCTTCGTTGATGACCGACCACGGCGCTATCATCCTTGCCATGGGCAAGGCCCTGCGCCGGGCCGAGCCCGGCCTGCACGAGGCGGCCTACAGGCGCATGGGCGTGCCTATCCTCGGCCGCATCGAACATCCCGGACAGGTCGAGGGCGGCGACTGCGTTTGGGTGGACGCACGGACGCTGGCCGTCGGCCGCGGCATGCGCACCAACCAGGACGGCATCCAGCAACTCGCCAACCTGCTCATCCCCAAGGGTATCCAGGTCTATGGCTACGACCTGCCGCTCTGGCATGGCGAGGAGGCCTGCCTGCATCTGATGTCGGTGATCAGTCCGCTCGCCGACGATCTGGCGCTGGTCTATGCACCGCTTTTACCGGCTGCCTTCTACCAGATGCTGCGGGCGCGAGGCATTCGCCTGGTCGAAGGCGACGCTGAGGAGTTCTTCGCCTCCAACGGCCTCAGCCTCAATGTGCTGCCGACCGCGCCGCGCGAGGTGATCGCCGTTGCCGGTTTCCCGAAGACGGCGGCGGCCATGGCGGCCGCCGGCTGCAGGGTTTCGACCTTCGAGGCGGACGCGCTGTGCATCGCCTGCGAGGGCGGACCGACTTGCCTCACACGTCCAGTGCTCAGACAATGACGACAGTCGGCGAAGCGCTCATCACTTTGCTCGAAGCCCATGATGTCAACACGGTCTTCGGCATTCCGGGTGTGCATACGGTCGAACTCTATCGCGGGCTGGCGCGCTCGAAGATCCGCCACGTCACCCCGCGTCACGAGCAGGGCGCCGGCTTCATGGCCGACGGTTATGCGCGCGCCAGCGGCAAGCCTGGCGTCGCCTTCGTCATCACCGGACCGGGACTGACCAACACCATCACCGCCATGGGCCAGGCCCGTGCCGATTCGGTCCCGATGCTGGTGATCTCGGGCGTCAACGCCACGCCGACGCTGGGCAAGGGTCTTGGCCACCTGCACGAACTGCCCGACCAGCGCGGCATGATGGAAAAGGTCGCGCTGTTCTCGCACCGCGTCGCCGACGCCAACGAACTACCGGGCGTTCTTGCCCGCGCCTTCGCCCTGTTTTCGTCATCGCGCCCCGGCCCGGTCCATATCGAGATCCCGACCGATATCATGGTCAAGCCGGCCGACGGCATCGCGGCTTTGCTGGCCAATGTCGCGCCGCCCGAGCCGGATGCGGCGGCGATAGCAGAGGCGGCAAAACTTTGCGCGGCTGCCCGCCGCCCGCTGATCCTTGCCGGCGGCGGCGCCAAGAGAGCCGAAGCACCGTTACAGCGCCTTGCCGAAAGGCTGGGAGCGCCGGTTGTCCAGACGGCCAATGCCCGCGGCCTGCTGCATCGCCATCCGCTTGCCGTGCCGGCGAGCCCCAGTCTGAAGGCGGTGCGTGCATTGATGGCCGACGCCGATCTGGTCATTGCCGCCGGCACCGAATTCGGCCCAACCGACTATGATGGGTATAGCGACGGTGGCTTTGTCCTGCCGCCCAATCTGATCCGCATCGACATCGGCGCCGACCAGCTTGCCCGCTGGCCGGCCCGGATTTCGATCCACGCCGATTGCGGCGCAGCACTCGAGGCGCTGCTTGCCGAAATCGGCCAAGGCCAACCGCCATCGGGCGACGGCCCGGCTCGCGCCGCTGCAACAAGGCAAGCGGCCTTCGCCGAAATCAGCCCGGCCCTCCAGGCGCAAACACAAGCCGTCGATGCGATCCGCGATGCGTTGCCGGGCTCGATTATCGTCGGCGATTCGACCCAGCCGGTCTATGCCGCCAACCTCTATTACGATCACGATCGACCGGGCGGCTGGTTCAACGCCGCCACCGGCTTCGGCGCGCTGGGCTATGGTCCGCCGGCGGCGATCGGTGCGGCCCTTGCCGTGCCTGATGCGTCGGTCGTCTGTCTCACCGGCGACGGTGGCTTCCAATTTACGCTGCCCGAACTGGGCGCCGCGCTCGACGCCTCGGCGCCGGTGATCTTCGTCGTCTGGAACAATCGCGGCTATCGCGAAATCGAAACCTCGATGCTCGATGTTGGCGTCGAGCCGGTCGGCGTCTCGCCGGCGCCGCCTGATTTCTGCAAGCTGGCCGAGGCCTATGGCATTGCCGCGGAGCGGATTGTTGGTATCGACGATCTGGCGGACGCACTCAAGCGTGCGCGTGCGACCGGACTGCCGTATGTCATCGAAATCACTGTCGATTGAGTGCTGTGGCAGCGTCTGCCTGGGGATGCGATCCTCGTCGGATGGCCGCCGGCTTGAGGCGCGCAAACGACGCTGCGTTATCGAGATTTCGGTTGAGTGATCGCGCGAAAGGCGCGACCCTTCGGCGGCGGCGCGGCATAAGAGAGTGACTGGAGCGGTCGAAGATGACGGATACACTGGACGGCAGGCAGGTTGTGGTGACCGGCGGCACCGGGGCGCTCGGTGGTGCGGTTGTCGGCAAACTGCTGGAGCAGGGCGCGATCTGCCATGTGCCCAATGCCCATGCCGTCGCGCCCGCGCATTTTCCCTTCCCGGCACATGAGCGCGTCAGGCTGGCGCACAATGTCGATCTCGCCGACCCCGCCAAGGTCGATGCGTTCTACGCCAGTGTTACGGATTTGTGGGCATCCATCCACCTGGCCGGCGGCTTCACCGCCGCGCCGGTCGAGAAGATCGAGCCCGCGTCCTTTGCCGAAATGATGGACACCAACGCCCGCACCACCTTCCTGTGCTGCCGCGCGGCGATACGCTCGATGCTGGAATCTTCCGTGTCGGGCCGCATCGTCAATGTCACGGCGCGCGCCGGGCTCGACCTGCGGCGCGGTTCCGGCATGGTCGCCTATGCCGCCAGCAAGGCGGCAGTCGCGGCAATGACGGTGGCGATGGCGGAAGAACTCAAGGGCAAGGGCATTCTGGTCAACGCGGTCGCGCCTTCGACCCTCGACACGCCGGCCAACCGGGCTGACATGCCGGCCGCCGATTTCGGCAAATGGGTCAGCCTCGAAGCGGCCGCTGAGGCCATTGCCTATCTCGCTTCGCCGGCCAACCTGGCGATGAGCGGCACGCTGGTGCCGCTTTACGGCAGGGCCTGATCTCTCTCTTTGTTTGAGCGCGATTTCCCAAAATCGGTTTGCCACGTTTGGGTTACGATGCTCTGACCATAGTCAAACAAAAACCCCGCCGGATCGCTCCGGCGGGGTTTTTTAACAGGCGGCGCGAGGCGCGGCGTTAGTGGACTTAGCTGCCCTGCTTCTTCAGCGCGGCACCCAGGATGTCGCCCAGCGAAGCGCCGGAGTCGGTCGAGCCGTACTGGGCGACCGCTTCCTTCTCTTCGGCGATTTCCAGCGCCTTGATCGAGACCTGCAGCTTGCGGGTCTTTTTGTCGAAGGCGATGACGCGGGCGTCGACCTTCTGGCCGACCGTGAAGCGCTCGGGGCGCTGCTCGTCGCGGTCACGGCTGAGGTCGGAGCGCTTGATGAAGGTCTCGATGCCGCTGTCGACCAGCCGCACTTCCAGACCGCCATCCTTGACGCCGGTAACCTCGCAGGTGACGACCGCGTTCTTGCGCAGTTCGCCTGAAGTCGCTGCCTCGCCGGCCGTATCCTTGGCCAGCTGCTTGATGCCGAGCGAGATGCGCTCCTTGTCGATGTCGACGTCGAGCACCTGCGCCTTGACCATGTCGCCGCGATTGTACTCCTCGATCACCTGCTCGCCCGGACGGGTCCAGTCGAGGTCGGAAAGATGGACCATGCCGTCGACATCGCCTTCGAGGCCGATGAACAGGCCGAACTCGGTCTTGTTCTTGACCTCGCCCTCGACCTGGCTGCCGACCGGATGGCTGCTGGCGAAAGCCTGCCACGGGTTCTCGAGCGTCTGCTTGAGGCCGAGCGAAATGCGGCGCTTGGCCGGATCGACCTCGAGCACCACCACGTCGACTTCCTGCGTCGTCGACAGGATCTTGCCGGGATGCACGTTCTTCTTCGTCCACGACATTTCCGAAACGTGGATGAGGCCCTCGATGCCCGGCTCCAACTCGACGAACGCGCCGTAGTCGGTGATGTTGGTGACGGTGCCCTTGATCTTCTTGCCGATCGGGAATTTCGTTCCGATCTCGGACCACGGATCGCTCTCGAGCTGCTTCATGCCGAGCGAGATGCGGTGGGTTTCCTGGTTGATGCGGATGATCTGGACCTTGACCGTCTGGCCGATGTTGAGGATTTCGGTCGGATGGTTGACGCGGCGCCATGCCATGTCGGTGACATGCAGCAGGCCGTCGATGCCGCCGAGGTCGACGAACGCACCATAGTCGGTGATGTTCTTGACGACGCCTTCGACCACCTGGCCCTCTTCGAGGTTCTGCACGATTTCCGAACGCTGTTCGGCGCGGCTTTCCTCGAGCACGGTGCGGCGCGACACCACGATGTTGCCGCGGCGGCGATCCATCTTGAGGATCTCGAAAGGCTGCGGATTGTGCATCAGCGGGGAGACGTCGCGGATCGGGCGAATGTCGACCTGGCTGCGCGGCAGGAAGGCCACGGCGCCGTCGAGATCGACGGTGAAGCCGCCCTTGACCTGGTTGAAGATGACGCCTTCGACGCGCTCGCCCTTGGTGAACTTCTCTTCGAGACGGACCCAGCTCTCTTCGCGGCGGGCCTTCTCACGGGAAAGCATCGCTTCGCCAAGCGCGTTCTCGATGCGCTCGACATAGACTTCGACCGTGTCGCCGACCTTGAGCGTCGACTCCTTACCCTTGACGCCGAATTCCTTCAGCGGCACGCGGCCTTCGACCTTGAGGCCGACGTCGATGATTGCCATGTCCTTTTCGATCGCGGTGATCGTGCCCTTGACGACTTGGCCTTCGCCGGAATGGCCGGCGGAAAAAGATTCTTCGAGCAGGCTCGCGAAATCATCGCGAGTGGGATTTGCAACTGACATAGTTTCTCCTGGAATGCCCCGCATCTCAGGCGGGGCGGGCGCCGTGGGTTAGCGTTGCGTTGGCCTGCCGGCGTTCCGGGCTTCAAAAAAGCCCTTGGCCGCCTAAGCGGCAATTCCGGCGCATGAAAAATGCTGGCAGGCTGGTTCGTGCCCGATATGGGTATCTTTTCGCCGCCGGCAATCGGCAACGGAGGAAAACCCGGCTCAGGCTTTGTTTCTCTTGGCCAGAACGTCGTCGATGATCGCCTTGGCCGCCAGGAACGCGGCTTCTATAGCCATTTCCGACGTGTCGAGCAAGTGCGCGTCGGCGGCAGGCTTCAGCGGCGAGTCGGCGCGACCCATGTCGCGCTCGTCGCGGCGCAGGATATCGGCGAGGATTTCGCTGAAATTGGCGGTGCCGCCGATGCTCTCGATCTCGGCCAGCCGTCGCTGTGCCCTTACCTCGGCGCTCGCCGTCACATAGAGTTTTATGTCGGCGTCGGGGCAGACCACGGTGCCAATGTCGCGGCCGTCGAGCACGGCGCCCGGCGGCGCCTTGGCGAATTCCCGCTGCTTTTCGACCAGTATGCGCCGCACCGACGGGAACACAGCGACTTTCGAAGCCGCCTCGCCGACCGCATGCGCCGACAGCACCGACCGGTCGAGTTTTGCGAGGTCGACCTGGCGGGCAGCGGTTTCGGCGGCCGAGACATTGTCGAGCGGCAGGCCGAGCCGAAGCAGCGCATGGGCGACCGCGCGATAGGTGAGGCCGGTGTCGAGCAGGTTCAGGCGGTAATGGTCAGCCAGCCGCCGCGCCAGCGTGCCTTTGCCGGCGCCGGCGGGTCCGTCGATGGCGATGGTGAAGGTCAAGGGCGTAGCTTTCGGACACGATAAAATAGGTAGGATAGGAGGCCAAAGAAGGCGAATACATAGCCGCTGGCCAGCGGACTTATCTCCTGCCCGCCAAGACCCAGATGAAATATGTCGTCTACCAAGGCTACCGCGCCAGCTCCGGTAAACAATATCGACATCACAAGACAAAAATTACCGGAGCGAGCAGAAACCTTCTTTGCGATCTCAATAGCTATCCCATCGATCGAGGCTTTTGGAAAAACGAACTCATCGGAAGACAGTTGGGTAGTAGAAAGAATAGCTCCAGTCTGTGCTCTCAACTTGCGATGCATGTGATGGTTCAAGGCAATCCATATCGCTGCAGCAAGGAGAACCCAGATACTATCCATCCGGTCGGAAAGCCAAAGCACGATGAACACGAGCATGGGAATGAGAGTGAACAAAACAAACGCCCATTCGCGATTCTGGATCTCGATGAGGCTGGTAAGTTCATTGGCATTGACGATCCGGGTTTTGGCGGACCTGTCCAAGCGGAACAGAAAAGTACCGTCTGCTTGCCTTTGCCAATGAGAGCCCCTGGCCCCCGGCCTCTGAAAATCAGGACTTGCCATCCACTCACCCCCCCTGCGCGGTTGCTTACAAAGAAATCGAAAGTCGCTCACAAGACCGCTGGCGCGGCTAGTTTGGCGCTGAACGTGGAAATCCTGCTCGCAGTACCGCTACTCGATCTTCGCGCCCAGCCCCTTCATCAGGCCCATGAATTCAGGAAAACTCGTCGCGATCATCGCCTGGTCGTCGATGGTCACCGGCTTTTCCGTTGCCAGTCCCATGACCAGAAAGCTCATGGCAATGCGGTGGTCGAGATGAGTCTGGACGATGGTGCTCTGTCCATTTGGGTGTTGACCGAGCCCCTTGCCGCCCGGTCTTCCGCGCACCGCCAGCGAGGCCTCGCCTTCGGTGCAGTCGACGCCATTGACCTTCAGCCCGTTCGCGACTGCCGACAGCCGGTCGGATTCCTTCACCCGCAGCTCTTCCAGCCCCTGCATCAGCGTTTCGCCCTCGGCAAAGCTGGCCGCGACGGCAAGCACCGGATATTCGTCGATCATCGTCGGCGCCCGCTCGGGCGGCACGGCGACGCCCTTCAGCTCGGAATAGCGTACGCGCAGATCGGCGACATCCTCGCCGCCTTCATTGCGAGGGTCGAGAACATCGATCCGGGCGCCCATTTCCTGCAGCGTCAACAAAAGGCCGGTGCGGGTCGGGTTCATCAGCACGTTTTCGATCGTGATGTCCGAGCCCGGCACGATCAGCGCCGCCACCAGCGGGAAGCCGGCCGAGGACGGGTCGCCCGGCACAGCGATCGTCTGGCCGGTGAGCTTGCCCTGGCCCTCGATGAAGATGTGACGCACGCCGCGCTCGTCGGTCTCGACCGACAGATTGGCGCCGAATCCCTTCAGCATCTTTTCGGTGTGGTCGCGCGTCATCACCGGCTCGATGACGGTGGTGACGCCGGGCGTGTTCAGCCCGGCGAGCAGCACCGCCGACTTCACCTGCGCCGAGGCCATCGGCACGCGGTAGGTGATGGGCGCGGTGTGCTTGGGCCCGTGCAGCGTGATCGGCATGCGGTCGCCGGGAGTCGCCTTCAGCACCTGCACGCCCATCTGGCGCAGCGGCTCGAGCACGCGGCCCATCGGCCGGCCGGACAGCGAGGCGTCGCCGATGAAGGTCGTCTCCATGTCGTAGGTGCCGACCAAGCCCATGGTGAGGCGCGAGCCGGTGCCGGCATTGCCGAAATCGAGCGGGCCTTCCGGCTGCAGCAGCGCGCCGTTGCCGGTGCCGCGGATCACCCACTCGGCGCCGCGCTTCTCTATATGCGCGCCCATTGCCTTCATCGCGGCGCCGGTGCGCATCACATCCTCGCCTTCCAGCAGGCCGGTGATGCGGGTCTCGCCGGAGGCGAGGCCGCCGAACATGAACGAGCGGTGCGAGATCGACTTGTCGCCGGGTACCCGCGCCGCGCCGGAAAGCGCTGACGATTTGCGAGCGGTGGCCGGTTTCGGGGCGGCAGTATGCGACATGACTTTTTCCTGGCTGAAAACGCCGGTGGCCGGCCTTTTTCCTCTTGTTTGGGCGGTCTCGTATCACGGCGGGCGGAAATGGTCATCCCCTTGCAAGAGGTCGCTCAACACGGCGATTTATCAGGCTGGCTTTAGGCTTTGACAGCGCCGCAAACTGTGGTTATGGGGACCAAACTTTCATCGACGAGGCTTGCTGTGGCAAAACCCGAACTTGGCACCAAACGCATCGACCCCGAAACGGGTCAAAAATTCTACGACCTGAACAAGGATCCGATCGTCTCGCCCTATACCGGCAAGAGCTATCCACGTTCCTATTTCGAGGAAGGCAAGATCACCGCCCTTGAGGAGGAAGAGGAAGTTGCCGAGAAGGAAGTGGACGCCGAGGAGGAAGAGGGCGTCGAGGTCGTCTCGCTCGAAGAGGCGGATGAGGATGCGAAACCCGACGATCTTCCCGATCTCGGCGATGACGAGGACGATGTGGACCTCGGCGATGACGACGACGATACTTTCCTCGCCGACGAGGAGGAAGAAGACGACGATGTCGCCGACATGATCGGCGTCGGGGACGACGACGACGAAGTCTGATCCGGCCTCTGGCGCAAGCGCCTGCCGACTTTCGCGGCGTCTTAATAAAAAGCGGCTCTTGAAGGCTTGATATTGACGGAAGGCGGGGTTAGAAGCCGCTGCACTAACGGCGCGGTCTCAACCCGCGCCGGATCTCTTCGCCGGCAACGGCGCCGGTAGACTGCCGGAGTGGGGCCATAGCTCAGTTGGGAGAGCGCTTGAATGGCATTCAAGAGGTCGTCGGTTCGATTCCGATTGGCTCCACCAGTTTTCTCTCGGGAAAATCAGTCTCTTTAGACCTGTCTATCACTGGCAGGCCCGACAAAACCGGGCGGGTCCCCTGAAATAATTTCGCTGTATTTCGGCTAGTCTGAAGCTGAAACCCCGGCAACCACCGGGGTTTCAGCACACTAGCTGCTAATAATACCAATCCCAGACCCAAACACGCCTGCGACGGCACCGGACGCGCCGATAGCCATTTCGCCAGTAACGACGGCAGATCCTTCTCAAGCGCGCCGCCTGCGGTGCCAGTGCCGATGGCGGACCGGCTCCGCTTGAGTATCTTCATCCTCGAAGGCTTCCGTATCCGGCGCGTCGAGTTCATCGAGAATGCCGCTTCTGGCGCCCGGTACGTCGGCGACCGCGTTGATTGGCCGAACTGCGCTCGCAAGGGCTGCTGCCCCAGCAATGCCAAACATTCCTGTCAGAAATGATCGCCGATCCATGGAAACATCCAATCTTCTAGCCAGCGAGACAAGGTTCGCAAACTGAAAAATAGCGCAGGCGATACCAAAGCAAAGTAGACCCTATGAATGGTATTTAAAGAAGCTTAACGGGGTCGGCTCCGCAAACATGTGGCAGTCCCCGAAGCGATAACTGCGTCAATTCTCTCATATGCCGCATTGCACATTCACGCAGCCTGCGCAAAATGCGGCATGATCCGGAAATCCCTCACCGTCCTGGTGATCGACGAAAACCACATCCGCGCCTCCATCATTGAGGCGGGATTGCGGGAGGCCGGGCATGAGCAGGTCACGGTCGTTCACGATGTTGCGGGAATAGCGCGGCGCATTGCCGAGATCGAACCGGACGTGATCGTCATCGACCTCGAAAATCCCAACCGCGACATGCTTGAAAACATGTTCCAGCTTTCGCGCGTGGTGAAGCGGCCGATCGCCATGTTCGTGGACCGGTCCGACCAAGCTTCGATCGAAGCTGCGGTGGAAGCGGGGGTCTCCGCCTACGTCGTCGACGGGCTGCGCCAGGAGCGCGTCAAGCCGATCCTCGACATGGCGATCAGCCGCTTCAACGCGTTTTCGCGGATGGCGCGCGAACTGGAAGAGGCCCGAAGTGAATTGGAGGACCGCAAGGTCATCGACCGCGCCAAGGGCATCCTTATGAGGTCGCGCGGCCTGTCGGAGGACGCGGCCTATACGCTTTTGCGCAAGACCGCCATGAACCAGAACCGCAAGATCAGCGAAATCGCGCAGAGCCTGGTGACGGCGGCAGGCCTTCTGGATCCCGGAGAGAGTTGAGCATGGCGGCCGAACACCAGATCAATGCCGGTTTCATACCGCTCTTCGACAGTGCCGTTCTTGTCGCAGCGAGGGAGATCGGCTTTGCCGCGCGCGAAGGCGTCGACCTGACGCTCAGTCGCGAAACGTCCTGGGCCAACATCCGCGATCGCATTGCGATCGGACATTTCGACCTGGCGCATATGCTGGGACCGATGCCGATCGCCTGCAATCTGGGGCTCACCCCGCTCGCCTCCGATACGATCGTGCCGTTCTCGCTTGGGCTGGGCGGCAACTGCGTAACGGTTTCGAATATGCTCTGGGCGGGCATGGCCGCGCACGGTGCGTTGCCCGACCTCGATCCGGCGCGGGCCGGCAAGGCCTTGGGAGCGCTGATCCGTGAACGGGCAAATGCTGGTCGCGAGCCGATGCGCTTTGCGGTCGTGCATCCGCACTCGGGGCATAATTACGAACTGCGCTACTGGCTCGCGGCCTGCGGCATCGATCCGTCGCGCGAAATAGAAATCGTCATCGTGCCGCCGCCCTTCATGGCCGACGCACTCGCCGCCGGCAGGATCGACGGCTACTGCGTCGGCGAACCCTGGAACAGCGCCTCGGTCGTCGCCGGCACCGGCCATATCGCCACGGTCAAGGCCGCTATCTGGAAGACCAGCCCCGAGAAAGTCGTCGGCGTGCGCAAGGCCTGGGCCGAAAAACACCCGGAGGCCCTTTCGGCCCTGCTGCGCGCGCTGCATCATGCTGCGCGCTGGTGCCAGGATCCGGCAAACCGCGGTGAACTGGCCGCCCTGATGGCGCAGCCTTCCTTCCTCGGCGTTTCGCCGGCGCTGCTGATGCCGATCCTGACCGGACATCTTGCGCTGGGCGGGGTCGCGGAATTGAGCGTCGAGGACTTCTTTCTTCCTTTCGGCAAGGCGGCGAATTTTCCGTGGAAGAGCCATGCGCTGTGGTTCTACACGCAGATGGTCCGTTGGGGGCAGGTCAAGCACAGCGCTGCCCACATGGCGCTCGCGCGCGACACCTACCGGCCCGACCTCTATCGCGCAGCGCTGAAGCCGCTCGGCGTCGCTCTGCCGGGAGCCAATGCCAAGGTCGAGGGGGCCCTGACCGCTGCCACGCCGGTCGGCTCGGCGGGCGCCAGCCTCGTCCTTGGTCCGGATGGTTTCTTCGACGGCCGCATCTTCGATCCGGACAGGATCGACGACTATCTCGCCATCCGCGACTGGGCAATGCCGACGGGTTGAGCATTCCTTGCGCACTATCATGCACTGCACAATTTTTGTGCCGCTGCACAATGAACGTGACTGTCGCATGAGCATCGACAATCCGGCGCTCCAGCCTTTACGCCCGCTCTCTCGGTTGTTTTCATTGCTGAATCTACCGTTTCTTCAAACTGGCACGGTTCCTGCATCATAATCCATGGGCCTTCAGGGCCATTGAATACGGCGTCCAATGGCGGGCGCCACAGGCAAAGCTGCCGCTCAGGTCAACACGCGATCCGGATCAACGGATGCGGCGGCCTGGCCGGCGGCTTTTTTGTTTTGGTCGAACACGCAATCGACGGCGCAGATCCCAAGCCGCGCCCAATGGAGATGACGATGACGAAACGCATCAAAACCCAATCCGCCCTCACGGGCGTAACGCGCCGCGATTTCCTGATGATGAGCGCGGCCACCGCGGCAACGCTGGCGGCGGCACGCGCGCTGTTGCCGTCCGGCGCCTATGCGGCAACGGCGGCGCCGGAAGTCACTGGCGCCAAGCTCGGCTTCATCGCGCTGACCGATGCGGCGCCGCTGATGATCGCCAAGGAGAAGGGCCTGTTCGAAAAATTCGGCATGCCCGATGTCGAGGTGCTCAAGCAGGCCTCCTGGGGCGCGACACGCGACAATCTGATGCTCGGCGGCGAAGCCAACGGCATCGACGGCGCCCATATCCTGACGCCGATGCCTTACCTGATGCACACCGGCAAGGTGACGCAGAACAATCAGCCGATGCCGATGGCGATCGTGGCGCGGCTCAACTACGACTGCCAGGCGATTTCCGTCGCGCAGGAATATGCCGGCACCGGCGTCGGCCTCGATGCCTCCAAGCTGAAGGACGCCTTTGCGGCCAAGAAGGCCGAAGGCAAGGAGGTGAAAGCCGCCATGACCTTCCCGGGCGGCACCCATGATCTCTGGTTGCGCTACTGGCTGGCTGCCGGCGGCATCGATCCCGACAAGGATGTCTCGACCATCGTTGTGCCGCCGCCGCAGATGGTCGCCAACATGAAGGTCGGCAATATGGACGTGTTCTGCGTCGGCGAGCCATGGAACGAGCAACTCGTCCATCAGGGCGTCGGCTTCACCGCCGCCACGACGGGCGAGTTGTGGAAAGGCCATCCGGAAAAGGCGCTCGGCCTGCGCGCCGCCTTCATCGACAAGAACCCGAACGCCACCAAGGCGATCCTGATGGCCGTCATGGAAGCCCAGCAATGGTGCGAAGCCATGGAGAACAAGGACGAGATGGCGGCCATCATCGGCAAGCGGCAGTGGATGAACGTGCCGACCGCCGACATCATCGGTCGCCTTAAGGGCGACATCAATTACGGCAATGACCGCGTCGCCACCGGCACCGACCTCTACATGAAGTTCTGGAAGGGCGGTGTGTCCTATCCGTTCAAGAGCCACGACAGCTGGTTCCTCGCCGAAAACATCCGCTGGGGCAAATTCGCGGCGACCACCGACATCAAGGCGCTGGTCGATCAGGTCAACCGGGAAGATCTGTGGCGCGAGGCGGCGAAGGATCTCGGCGTCGCTGCGGCCGACATCCCGGCGTCTTCATCGCGCGGCGTCGAGACCTTCTTCGACGGCAAGATCTTCGATCCGGCCAATCCGTCCGCCTATCTCGACAGCCTGAAGATCAAGGCATCGGCCTGACGTCGCCGGCAAGCGGCGCCAGTGGCGCCGCCTGTCACGCCAATGCTCAAGGAGCTTTTTGCGAAATGTCTATCCAAGCCATCGAGGACACCAAGGTGAAGGCGTTCCCCACGCCTGCCAAGCCTGCAGAGGTCATAGCTTTCACCGCCAAGGTGAGGCGCCGCTTCGATCCCGCCGCGATCGCCGGCAAACTGGCGAGCACGCTGGTGCCGCCGGCAGTCGTCATCGTCGTCATGCTCGTCATCTGGCAGATCGCCTGCTCGTCGCCCAACGCCAGCTTGCCGCCACCTAGCCAGGTATGGAACGAGGCCTACGATCTGATCGCCCATCCGTTCTTCGATTATGGTCCGCAGGACATCGGACTGGCCTGGCGGGTGCTGATCTCGCTGCAGCGCGTCGCCATCGGCTTTGGCCTGGCTGCCATCGTCGGCGTCGCGCTCGGTGCTCTGGTCGGCCAGTCGATCTGGGCGATGCGCGGCCTCGACCCTGTGTTCCAGATCCTGCGCACCGTGCCGCCGCTCGCCTGGCTGCCGCTGTCGCTGGCCGCCTTCCGCGATTCCAGCCCATCGGCGATCTTCGTCATCTTCATCACCTCGATCTGGCCGGTGATCATCAACACCGCCGTCGGCGTCCGCAACATTCCGGAGGACTACCGCAACGTCTCCCGCATCCTCAGGCTCAACCAGCTCGAATTCTTCGTGAAGATCATGGTGCCGGCCGCGGCACCTTACATCTTCACCGGCCTGCGCATCGGCATCGGCCTGTCCTGGCTTGCCATCGTCGCCGCCGAAATGCTGACAGGCGGCGTCGGCATCGGCTTCTTCATCTGGGACGCCTGGAACTCGTCGCGGCTGCCCGACATCATCGTTGCGCTCGCCTATATCGGCGTCACCGGCTTTTGCCTCGATCGCTTGGTCGCGGCGGTCGGCGCCTTTGTCACCCGCGGCACAACGGCAAAGTGAGGAGAGGGCAATGACGGCCTATCTGAAGCTCGACCATATCGACAAGTCGTTCGCCCGGGGCGGCCAGGTCAGCGAGGTGCTGAAGGACATCCGGCTGACGATCGACAAGGGCGAATTCGTCTCGATCATCGGCCATTCCGGCTGCGGCAAGTCGACCTTGCTCAACCTGATCGCCGGGCTGACGAAAGTGACCGCCGGCGCGGTCCTGCTCGAAGACAAGGAGGTCGACAGCCCTGGTCCTGAACGCGCCGTGGTGTTCCAGAACCACAGCCTGCTGCCATGGCTCACCGTCTACGAAAACATCAACCTAGCGGTGTCTAAGGTCTTCGGCCGCACCAGGAGCCGGGCCGAACGGCACGACTGGATCATGCGCAATCTCGACCTCGTGCAGATGGCACATGCCAGGGACAAGCGGCCCGCTGAGATATCAGGCGGCATGAAGCAGCGCGTCGGCATCGCCCGCGCGCTGGCCATGGAGCCGAAGATCCTGCTGCTCGACGAACCGTTCGGTGCGCTCGACGCTCTGACGCGCGCCCATCTGCAGGATGCGGTGATGGATATCCATTCGAGGCTTGGCTCGACGACGATCATGATCACCCACGATGTCGACGAGGCGGTGCTGTTGTCCGATCGCATCGTCATGATGACCAACGGTCCAGCGGCGACCATCGGCGAGGTGCTTCCCGTGCCGCTGGCCCGACCACGCCGGCGCATCGAGCTTTCCTCCGACCGGACCTTCCTGCGCTGCCGCGAGGCGGTGCTGAAGTTCCTCTACGAACGCCACCGCTTCGTCGAAGCCGCGGAGTAGCTCAATGACCGAAAAACTCGTCATCATCGGCAACGGCATGGCGCCCGGGCGGATGCTGGAGCACCTATTCGAACAGGCGCCCGGTCGCTACCAGGTCACCATCTTCAACGCCGAGCCGCGGGTCAATTACGACCGCATCATGCTGTCGCCGGTTCTGTCCGGCGAGAAGGCCTTTGAGGAAATCATCATCCATGGCGACGGCTGGTACATCGCCAACGGCATCACGCTCTACAAGGGCCACAAGATTGTCGCTATCGACCGGGCGGCAAAGACCGTTACTTCCGACCACGGTGTCACTGAGCCCTATGACAAGCTCGTCATCGCCACCGGCTCGGTGCCGTTCATCATTCCGGTGCCCGGCCACGATCTGCCGGGCGTGCTCACCTATCGCGATCTTGACGACGTTCAGGCCATGCTGCTTGCCGCCCAGTCGCGGGCCAAGGCCGTGGTCATCGGCGGCGGTCTGCTCGGGCTGGAAGCGGCAGCGGGCTTGAACTCGCAAGGCATGGACGTCACCGTGCTGCATGTCATGCCGACGCTGATGGAGCGTCAGCTCGATCCGGCCGCCGGCTATCTCTTGCAGCGCGCCGTCGAGCAGCGCGGCATCAAGGTCATCACCAAGGCCAACACCCAGGCGATCACAGGCAAGGGCAAGGTCGAGCAGGTGGAACTCGCCGACGGAACCATCATCCCGGCGACGCTCGTCGTCATGGCGGTGGGCATCAGGCCGAATGCGGCCCTCGCGAAGGAAGCCGGCATTGCCGTCAATCGTGGCATCGTCGTCGACGCCGGCATGCGCAGCAACGATCCCGATATCTACGCGCTCGGCGAATGCGCCGAGGTCAACGGGCAGGTCTACGGGCTGGTCGCGCCGCTCTACGAGATGGCGCGCGTCGCCGCCAGCCAGCTTGCCGGCAACGAGGCGGCGGCTTTCGTCCATATGGACACGCCGACCAAGCTCAAGGTCACCGGCATCGAACTGTTCTCGCTCGGCGACTTCGCCGAGGGCGAGGACCGCCAGGAGATCGTGCTGCGCGATGCCGCCGCCGGCGTCTACAAGCGGCTGGTGCTTAGGGATGACCGCATCATCGGCACCGTGCTCTACGGCGAGACGGCGGACGGCGCCTGGTTCAACGACCTCAAAAAGAAGCAGACCGACATATCGCAAATGCGCGACACGCTTATCTTCGGCCAGTCATACCAGGGAGGCGCCTCCCTGGACCCTATGGCGGCCGTTGCAGCCTTGCCGGATGATGCGGAAATCTGCGGCTGCAACGGCGTTTGCAAGGGAAAGATATCAGGCGCAATCACAGCCAAGGGCCTGACCTCGCTCGACGACGTGCGTGCCCACACCAAGGCGTCCGCTTCCTGCGGCTCCTGCACAGGCCTGGTCGAAAAGCTGATGGTGCTGACCATCGGCGACAAATACAATCCGGCGGCAGTGCAACCGATGTGCGGCTGCACCACGCTCGGCCATGATGAGGTTCGCCGGCTGATCAAGGCCAAGGGCCTGAAAACCATTCCCGCCGTCATGCAGGAACTGGAATGGACCACCTCCTGCGGCTGCGCCAAATGCCGGCCGGCGCTCAACTACTATCTCGTCTGCGACTGGCCGGACGAGTATGCCGACGACTACCAGTCGCGTTTCATCAACGAGCGCGTCCACGCCAACATTCAGAAGGACGGTACCTATTCGGTGGTGCCGCGCATGTGGGGCGGCGTCACCAATGCCGCCGAACTGCGCGCCATCGCCGATGTCGTCGACAAATTCGAGATCCCGATGGTCAAGGTCACCGGCGGCCAGCGCATCGACATGCTCGGTATCCGCAAGGAAGACCTGCCGGCGGTGTGGGCCGACCTCGGTCAGGCCGGCTTCGTCTCCGGCCATGCCTATGCCAAAGGCCTACGCACCGTGAAGACCTGCGTCGGTTCGGACTGGTGCCGCTTCGGCACGCAGGATTCGACGGGGTTCGGGGTCCGCATCGAGAAATTTATGTGGGGCTCGTGGACGCCCGCCAAGGTCAAGATGGCGGTGTCGGGCTGCCCTAGGAACTGTGCTGAAGCAACCTGCAAGGATGTCGGCGTGATCTGCGTCGATTCAGGCTACGAGATCCATTTCGCCGGGGCCGCCGGCCTCGATATCAAGGGCACCGAGGTGCTCGGCCTAGTCAAAACCGAGGACGAGGCGCTGGAACATATCGTGGCGCTGACGCAGATGTATCGCGAACAGGGCCGGTATCTCGAGCGCATCTACAAATGGGCCAAGCGCATCGGAATCGCCGAGATCAAGCGCCAGATCATGGACGATGGCGAGAAACGCAGGACCTATTTCGACCGCTTCGTCTTTTCGCAGAAATTCGCGCAGGTCGACCCTTGGTCGGAACGCGTTTCCGGCAAAGACAAGCACGAGTTCCGGCCGATGGCTTCGGTCGGTTTCGCGCAGGCGGCGGAGTGACCGTGATGAACTGGGTATCTATCGGCACGCTCTCAGACATTCCGCGCCGCGGCGCGCGCTGCGTAGCCACGCCTCAAGGCAAGATTGCTGTCTTCCGCACCGCTGACGATCAGGTCTTTGCCATCGAGGACCATTGCCCGCACAAGGGCGGACCGCTCTCGCAGGGGATCGTCCATGGCGCGGCGGTGACCTGTCCCCTGCACAATTGGGTGATCTCGCTGGAGACCGGCAAGGCGCTTGGCGCCGACGAAGGTGCGGTGCGCACTATTCCGGTGCGGATCGAGGGCGAGCGTCTATTCATTGCGCTGGAAGCGCTGGCCAGTCGCGCGGCGTGAGCATGAAGATCGACGAAGCGCGCGAGGTGAGGACCACCTGCCCTTATTGCGGGGTGGGTTGCGGCGTGCTGGCGAAGGTCGCCGCGAACGGTGAGGTAACCGTTCGCGGCGACCCTGACCATCCGGCGAATTTCGGCCGGCTCTGTTCCAAGGGCTCGGCGCTGGCCGAGACGATCGACCTCGACGGACGGCTGCTCCATCCGGAGATCCACGGTCGCCGCACCGACTGGGACGAAGCGCTCGACCTCGTCGCCTCGACCTTTTCGCGGAGCATCGCCGAGCACGGTCCCGATTCGGTCGCCTTCTACGTCTCCGGCCAGTTGCTGACCGAAGACTATTACGTCGCCAACAAGCTGATGAAGGGGTTTATCGGCTCGGCCAATATCGACACCAATTCGCGCCTGTGCATGGCCTCGTCGGTTGCCGGCCACCGTCGCGCCTTCGGCTCCGATACGGTACCGGGCAGTTACGAGGATCTGGAGTTCGCCGACCTCATCGTGCTGGTAGGCTCCAATCTCGCCTGGTGCCACCCGGTGCTTTACCAGCGCATCGCTGCTGCCCGGGAAAAGCGGCCGGAGATGAAGGTGGTGCTGATCGACCCGCGCCGCACCATGACTGCAGATATCGCCGACATGCATCTGGCGATCGCGCCGGATGGCGACGTCGCGCTGTTCACAGGGCTGCTCGCCTATCTCGGCCAGCACAACGCGCTGGACCGCACCTATATCACGGCGCACACGACCGGCTTCGGGCAAGCCCTTTTTGCCGCCTCCGCGCTCGACCTTGCCGGCGTTGCCGCAGCCACGGGCCTCGGCGAGGACGAGCTTCTCAGCTTCTATAGCCTGTTCGCCGCGACGGCGAAGACGGTGACCGTCTACAGCCAGGGGGTGAACCAGTCGTCCTCGGGCACCGACAAGGTCAACGCCATCATCAACTGTCATCTTGCGACCGGCCGCATCGGCAAGCCCGGCGCCGGGCCGTTTTCGGTGACCGGCCAGCCCAACGCCATGGGCGGCCGCGAGGTCGGCGGCCTGGCCAACATGCTGGCCGCCCATATGGAGATCGAAAACCCCGAGCACCGCGACCGCGTGCAGCGTTTCTGGAGTGCGCCGACCGTCGCCGAAAAGCCCGGCCTAAAGGCGGTCGAAATGTTCCAGGCGGTGGCCGACGGGCGCGTCAAGGCGCTGTGGATCATGGCGACCAACCCGGTCGATTCGATGCCGGATGCCGATGCCGTCGAGGCGGCGATCAAGGCCTGCCCGTTTGTCGTGGTGTCGGACGTGCTGGCCAAGACCGACACGGTCCGCCACGCCCATGTCCGCCTGCCCGCCGCCGCATGGGGTGAAAAGGACGGCACCGTCACCAATTCGGAGCGCCTCATCTCGCGCCAGCGCACCTTTTTGGCCACGCCCGGCGAGGCAAGAGCCGACTGGTGGATTATCGCCGAAGTGGCCAAGCGGATGGGTTTTGGCGAAGCGTTTTCGCATGCGTCGCCGGCCGATGTCTTCGCCGAACACGCAGCGCTGTCGGCATTCGAGAATGACGGCGCGCGCGATTTTGACATCGGCGCGTACGCAGGGGCCGATGGAGAAGACTACGACGCGCTGGTGCCTTTCCAGTGGCCAGCGCCGGCCTCACCCTCCCCCTTGAGGGGAGGGTCGGCGCGCGCGTTGAGCGAAGCGAGACAAGCGAGCCGGGGTGGGGTCGGTGGTGAAGTCTCGACCTCTCCGGGCCGCCTCAACGAGGTGGAGGCCGTCGCGGACGACCCCCTCTGGCCTGCCGGCCATCTCCCCCGCAAGGGGGGAGATCGGCTATCACCACGGCCTTCGCCAATCTCCAATACTGCAAGGGGAGAGCAGGCGCCCAAGCTGCTAATCTCCCCCCTTGCGGGGGAGATGGCCGGCAGGCCAGAGGGGGGTGCTCAGGCTGAAAGTGAGAAAGACTTGGGCGTTCAGGCAAGACGTGCCTCACCCAGCACCCGCTTTTTCGCCAACGGCAGCTTCTACACACCCGATGGCAAAGCGCGCTTCATCCCGATCCGTCCAGTTCCGCAAACCCGCACGAACGAAAAATTCCCGCTGATCCTCAACACCGGGCGGGTTCGCGATCACTGGCACACGATGACGCGGACCGGCAAAAGCCAGCGCCTGTCCCAGCACATGGCCGAGCCCTTCGTCGAAATCCACCCGGCGGATGCACTGCACTTCGGCATCGGCGACGCCGACATCGTGCGCGTCTCGACTGTGCACGGCGAGGTGCTGGTTCGCGCGCTGGTGACAGCGCGGCAGCGCCCGGGATCGGTCTTCGTGCCGATGCACTGGACGGACCAGTTCTCCGCGCGCGCCCGCGTCGATGCGCTGGTGGCGCCCATAACCGATGCGATTTCAGGCCAGCCGGCCTCGAAGAACGTTGCCACCCGCGTAGAGCGCTTCGCTGCTGTCGCCTTTGGCTTCGCGGTGCTTGGCGAACGGCCGGCCGCGATCGACGCCGACTATTGGAGTCTCGCCCGCTGCGCCGCTGGCTGGCGCCTCGAATTTGCGTTGAAGGCAGGCCGGGACTGGCCGGTTTTCGCGACTTCGCTTCTCGAGGCGGACGTGCAAGGTGAGACGCTCGCCTATCATGATGTCGCCGGCGGGCACTATCGCTTCGCCCGCTTCGCCGGCAGCCGGCTGGCTGGTGCGCTCTATCTTGCGCCTAAGCCTGTCGCGGTGTCGCGCAGCTGGGCGGTGGAGCAGTTGAGTGCAGATCACGCCGATCGGCGCGGGCGGCTGGCGATCGTGGCTGGGCGGCCCGGCGGCAATCGCGTCGACCGTGGTGCCATCGTCTGCTCCTGTTTCGGGGTTGGCGCCAATCAGATCGCCGAAGCGGTGCGCGGCGGCTGCACCAGCGTCGAAGCGATCGGCGCCACCTTGCATGCCGGCACCAATTGCGGCTCCTGCCGCGCCGAGATCAGGACCATCATCGACGCGCGAAATCTTCAAGCGGCAGAGTGAATGCTCGACTGCTGTTGAATTTCCTGTGGCCGGAACGGTTCTGCCGTAAAGGCCGTCCCACAAAGCTGTCACCGCGCTGCTTTGCCGCTTACCAGCCATTTACAACCGTGGTCTACCAACGTCCTTGTTCGATTCGCCAAGCACGTTGAACGGTGGGACAAGGAACAGCATGAGCAAAGCCCTCACTTCATTCGCATTGGTCGCCATTTTGACGGCTCTGCTGATGGCTCTCAGCCTGGCAGTGGCCAGGCATGGCTATCCCTATGGTGCGATCGGCGCAAAACGCCTGGACGACGTCGCCGATGCCGGGACGTTCATCCCGCTTGCTTCAGTGTATTTCTTCAGCGCGCTGCTGATGATGATCCTGCCGATTCGGGCCGCCGGCGTCGTCCTGACGAACGCAGCAGATGCGATCTTCTGGACAGTCATCGTGTTGTTCGCGGCTATCATTGGCGGCCTCGCCGCCAGATGGGCTTTCGATCGAAGCAATATCTTGCCGGCACTGCTGAATTGGCGCTTCCTGTTTGTCGCCGCCGTAGTCGGATGCCATCTCTTCATGAACGAGTTGCGCCGCAATATCCTGCTGAGAAGCCTGTTCTTTGTCGTCTTCACCGCTGCGACTCTGGCCTGCCTGTTGTGGTCGTTCACCATCTGAGAACCCGCGCAGGCGCTGGCTTTGACGGCTTAATTCTTGTCGACAGGCTTCGAACGCATGCGCGAAACGGTTTCGCGTTCCGCCCGCTTCGAACGCATAGGCGGCAGGCCGCGATCGATGAGGTCCATGTCTTCCAGCACCATGTCGCCCATGCGCCTGAAGGCGATGTCGAGCGCGCCGGCCCGGTGGGCGGAGCGCAGGAAGCCAGTCAGCGAGCGCACGGGATGATCCTGCGCCAGCGGCTCTTCCGGAAACACGTCGCTGGCGGCGACGATGTGACCACTGCGAACGGCGTCCATCAGCGCCGGAAATTCGACCACTCCTGCGCGGCTGAGCAGGATGAACGCGGATCCTTTGCGCATCCTGGCAAAGGCCTCAGTGCCGAGAAAACCCTGGTTTTCGCTGGTCACCGAAGCGACGACGAAGACGAAATCGCTGGCGGACAAAACCGTGTCGAGCGAAGCGGGCTCGACGCCGTTCTCGATAAGGATCGACGGCGGCAGCCACGGATCGAAAACCTTTGTCCGCGTGCGAAAGCCTGACAGCAGCCGGTTGAGCGCGCGGCCGAGATCGCCGAAGCCGATGATGCCGACGTCCGCACCGGAGAGAAGCCGTGCCGTCTGGTTGCCGTCGCGGCCCCACAGCTCCTTGCCTTGACGAAACGCGAGATCGGCGTCGACGATGTCGCGGGCGAGGTTGAGCGCCATGGCAAGGCCGAGTTCGGCCACCGGCTCGGCGAAGACCAGGCCTGTGGTGACGACATGGATGCCGCGCGTAAACAGCGTCTCATACGGCATGTTGTTGATGAGGTTGCTCTCGACGTTGAAGACGCAGCGCAGCGTTTGCATCTTGTCGAGCGTCTCCGGCGCGATCGGCGGCTGGCCGACAATGTAGCGCGCCTCGGCGAGCAAATCGGCCGGCAGAGCCGCGACGCCTTCGGGCGACGTCTCGACGATACGGTATCTGGCGCGGAATCTCGCCAGTGCCTCGGGCGTGAAAATCAGGTCGAGCGTGCGTGGCTCGGGCGCGCTGATCACCAGCGGCAACGCGCTGTCGGACATGGCAGTTTCCTCCTGGTGCGATCCGCGTCGCACCATACTAGAATCATGGTTTACCACCTCGACACCTAAGCAGGCTTGCCGGGCTTCGCCTGCATAGGTTTTTTTGTTTTGTCGCAGGTTTCTATCGGAAAACCGTAGGACACTTTTTCGAAACCTGCTTAGCACATGCCTGTCGAGGAGGAGAACTTTGCCGCCGGCGGCCTTGCGGTATGGCGGCCGGTGGTCCAGATAGACGCCAATCGAAGGACGACAAGGAAGACAGCGACATGATCCCGTTTCGAAAGAACCTCATCGATGGCGAGTGGGTGGGCGATGCCGGCTCCCGCAACATCAACCCGTCCAATCTCGACGACGTGGTCGGCGAATATGCGTCGGGGGGCGCCGAGCAGGCCCGGCAGGCCATCGCGGCGGCGAAAGCGGCATTTCCGTCATGGTCCCGATCGGGCCTGCTGGCACGCCATGCGGTGCTGAGGAAGGCGTCGGACGAGATCACAGCGCGGAAAGATGAAATCGGCCGGGCGTTGGCGCGCGAGGAAGGCAAGACGCTGGTCGAGGGCATCGGCGAGACCGTGCGGGCCGCCCAGATCTTCGATTTCTTCGCTGGTGAGACGCTGCGCCTGTCTGGCGAGCTGGTTCCGAGTGTGCGGCCCGGCGTCGGTGTCGAGATCACGCGGGAGGCGGTCGGCGTCGTCGGCATCATAACGCCGTGGAATTTCCCGATCGCCATCCCGGCGTGGAAAATCGCTCCTGCCCTGGCCTATGGCAACACCATTGTCTTCAAGCCGGCCGAGCTGGTTCCGGAGAGCGCCTGGACCATTGTCGACATATTGCACCGCGCCGGCCTGCCGAAGGGTGTGCTCAATCTCGTGATGGGCAAGGGTTCGGTGGTCGGCCAGGCCATGCTCGACAGCCCTGACCTCAATGCCATCACCTTCACCGGCTCGGTCGGCACCGGCAAGCGCGTCGCTGCTGCCAGCGTCGAGCACATGCGCAAGTTCCAGCTCGAAATGGGTGGCAAGAACCCGCTAGTTGTGCTCGACGATGCAGATCTTGCCGTCGCCGTCGACTGCGCGATCAACGGCGCATACTTCTCTACCGGCCAGCGCTGCACGGCATCGTCCCGCCTGGTGGTGACGGACGGCATCCATGACCGTTTCGTCGACGCGATGAAGGATCGCCTGGGCAAGCTGGTCGTCGGCGACGCGCTCGATACCAAAACCCAGATCGGACCCGTGGTCGACCAGAGCCAGCTGAAGCAGGACGAAGACTATATCGCCATCGGCCGCCAGGAGGGCGCCGATCTCGCTTTCGGCGGCGAGCGGCTCGATCGCGAAACCCGCGGCTTCTACCTGCAGCCGGCGCTGTTTACGCAAGCCACCAACGCCATGCGCATCTCACGCGAGGAGATCTTCGGCCCGGTCGCCAACGTGATCCGCGTCAAGGACTATGACGAGGCGCTGGCGGTGGCCAACGACACGCCGTTCGGGCTGACGTCGGGCATCTGCACGTCGAGCCTCAAGCACGCCACGCATTTCAAGCGCAACTCGGAGGCCGGCATGGTGATGGTCAATCTGCCGACGGCGGGCGTCGACTTCCATGTGCCTTTCGGCGGACGCAAGGGATCGAGCTACGGCCCGCGCGAGCAAGGCCGCTACGCGGCGGAATTCTACACCACGGTGAAGACCGCTTATACGTTCGCCGGCTAATCAAATCGGTGACTTGCCAAGCGAGACGAACATGCGAGCCGGCCGATGACGCCCCTCCTAGCAAGCGCGAGTTGCTGGGAAGGGCGAACATCTTCGTGCCCGACACGACAGCGACAGCTGGGCAGTAGCCGTCATTCAGCACGGGTCCTTGGGAGGAGGCTCGCCGGCTGCGACAGCCAGCCGCCGCTGAACCCAGCCTTGCACAGGCCGCGACGGATATGCGGGCTCAACCGCATCAGGTCCCAGATTAGGCGCGAGCGGTGATTTTCGATCATCAGCACGACAATGCCCTGGTCCAGTCCGTAATGCGCATCCGATATCCAGCCACTCGGCCCGAACTTCCGCCGGTTCGCCAGCGTCGGGTTGAAGCCGCTCGGCATCCTGAAACTGTCGATCACCTCAGGGTGGCGTTCTCTGAGGTGGCGCAGCGCCGGCAGGCAGATTTCCGGCGCGAAGGGCAGCGATGCGAGATACGACCACGGCGCTATCGTTCCGTCGTCGGGGCCGAACGGTGCGCCGCGCGCCGCGTAGCCGGAAAATTTGCGCGGTCGCCGCTCGATCTGCGCGCGGAAGTTGCCGGGTCCGTCACCCGCCGAAAGGCCCCAAAGTCCTTCGCCGTAGCCGTCGTAGCCAGAGGGGTTGTGCCGCGCATAGTCCCGGTGAAGGTAGGTCGCGCGGCGGCTGTTTTCGAAATAGTCCGAGTTCTTCTCCCGCATGAACGCATCCCGGATGCCGTCGAAGTCAATCCAGGCATGCGAGAACTGGTGCATGAACAGCGGGCCGCCATAGAGCACGTCGTAGCCGTAGATGTTTTCCCACTGATATGTCGCCGTCCAGCCGGCATAGCTGTCGTCCGAGGCTGGCTTGTCCGGGGCGGCCATTGCCAGAACGTAGAGCATCGTCGCTTCGTTGTAGCCTTCCCAGCCATAACGCAGAAAGCCGCTCTTCGGCCTCCAGCCCTGCCGCAAGGTCGAGTTGCTGCCTTGCGCCCATCGCCAGTCGACGCGCCGGTAGAGCACTTCCGCCAGCTCGCGGATTTCGGTTTCTTCGTCATTGTCGCCTGTGAAATAGGCGCCAGCCACGAGCACGCCGGCCATCAAAAGCGCAGTGTCCACCATCGACAATTCGCATCGCCAGGCGCGCAGGCCGGTCTGCATGTCGAGGAAATGGTAATAGAAGCCTTTGTGCCCGGTGACGTTGTCGCCATTGCCTTGCCGGCTGTTCCAGAAGAAGCGCAGTGCGGCAAGCGTCAGCTTCGCGGCTGTGTCTCGCGTCATCCAGCCGCGCTCGACCCCGACCGGATAGCAGGACAGGGCGAAGCCGACGACCGCGATGCTTGCCGGCCAATTTGGCCGCGAGGTGTCGGCGACCAGCCCGTTCTCGGGATTCACGGTTTCCAGAAAATAGCCGAAGGCCGCGCACTGGAAGCGGTCGAGCAGATCTTCGTCGGACAGTGGAGGTTCGACCCTAAGCAAACGACGTAAACTCCAGTCCGGCGGCCCTGGTGGTAGATCGCCCGATTTGCTTCAATAGGTGGCCCGGCCGCCGGAAATGTCGAAAACGGCGGCCGTCGTGAAGGAACATTCCTCGGAAGCGATCCACGAGATCAGCGCCGCCACCTCCTCGACCTCGCCGAACCGCGCCATCGGTATCTTCGACAGCATGAAATCGATGTGCTGCTGGCTCATCTGCTGGAAGATCGCGGTGCGCACGGCCGCCGGCGTGACACAGTTCACCGTCACCTTGGTCTTGGCCAGTTCCTTGCCCAGCGACTTGGTCAGGCCGATCACCGCCGCCTTGGAGGTGCTGTAGGCAGAGGCATTCGGGTTTCCCTCCTTGCCGGCGATCGAAGCGATGTTGACGATCCTGCCGTAATTGCGCTTGAGCATGTGCGGAACCAGTGCCTTGTTGCAGTAGAAGGCGCCATTGATGTTGATGTCGATGACCCGGCGCCAATCCTCCACCGAATAGTCCCAGGTCGTCGTGTTCGGTCCGGTGATGGCCGCACTGGTGACCAGGATATCGACCGCGCCAAGGGTATCGAATGTCTGCTGAGCGGCCTGTTCGACCGCTAAGGGATCGGCGACGTCGACTGTCACGCTGTGCAGGTTGGCAATGACAGCCTTCGCCTGCTCGATTTGGGCGGGGTCACGATCCCAGACGCAAACGCGCCCGCCCTCCCCAGCGATTCTTTGCGCGACGGCCAGGCCAATTCCCGACGCGCCACCGGTGATCACGGCCGACCGCCCGGCAAACCGTCCCGCAAAACTCATCGTCATGTGCTCGTCCTCCCAATCGGCGGCGAATGTGAAGTCAACGACAGAGAAGTTCAAGCCGGAGTCTGGAGCCTCCGAACAGCTTCGTGGTGGGCCAGTAGCAGGCGGTTGAGAAGCCCCTCCTGGCTGTTACCTCTCCATATGATACTGGGGCTGCGGTCGCGGCGAGACGGCAGGGCCGTCCGAGCGACTCCCATGGGCGCAGTTCAGACGTTCTTGATCGACTTCCAATGGCTCAGCCGCTCTGCGATCAACTCCACGCGCCGCTGATTGTCGCGTCCGTCCAGGATGCTTAAGTCCTCCGGATCGGCGCGCAGGTAGACCCCGGACGTGCGCGCATTCACCTCGGGGTTCGTGTCCGCGCGCGTCGTGAAATACCCGGATGCGCGATCGGCGGACTCCAGCCGGATCTCTCCCGTCCCGTACAACTGCGACGCGTTCGCATCCAAGGGCCGTTCTCCATTCCAAAAGTAGAAGATGCCGGGAGGCTCCTTTCTCTCCTTTACCGCCTCGCTCCAGTATCTGGCTGACAGACTACCATTCTCTTGCCATGAGCGGCCGGCCAACTCCAGCGCACCATCGCGGCCTCGCGAGATACGCAAGAGGCTCACGGCGGACGGCTCCCTGGCGGAGCGCTCCGTCAGGGAAAACTGCCACCAGAAGCCCTCTATGCGGGCGACGCGACTTTCGTTCTCGATCGCATTCCGAAGCTTTTGGTTGATCGCCCTCATCTCCGCGCCGGTCGTCGCCTCGCCATACCTTACGGAGGTGAGGCCGAGGAGATCGCTTGGAAGCTTGGAGCCGTTGGCATGGAGGATGAACGTCCGGCGCATTCCAAGGACTCCGCCGAAAAGCCCGGCCTCGAAAACCACATTGTCTCGTGGAGAAGCTTGAGCGGATGCCGCCGCAGACGATGCCGGCTGGCTCACACTGGTCCAATCGTCCTGAGCGAACACGAAAGCGGCGAAGTCGACTTCACGCGTAAGCTCGAGGAGGCGCCCCAGGGTGGTTGTCCCCGGATTGAAGGACGTCGTCCAAGGTTCCACATGCGCGATGTCTTCAAGACCGCGTGTCAGCGCCTGCAGCAGTTTTTTCTGCTTCCCCGAAGAGCCCAGGAAGATTCGAGGTTTGTCCATCCGTTTGCTCCAACCCAGCAGATCGGGGACGACCAGCGCCTGCCAATTGTTCGTGTGGCCATCGTCTGGTTGTCCCGGAGATAGCGTACGCGGAGGGCCTCATTCATTGCAACGGATGCAACGAATGCCGGCTGCTATTTTTCGGTCCGGTGCTGAAAGAACTGCAAAAACAGTTCCGCGCGGTGGTGATGCCGAGCCTCTCATAAATGCGGCGGCGATGGTTTTTGACGGCGCCGACAGCGATGCCCAGCCGTGCGCCGGGATGCTCGGGTTCTTGCCGCACGGCCTGTCGTGGCCTTTTACCGCCGTCCCGGGGGCGCCTTATGGCTGTTTTTGCCTCATTTGGGTGACAGGCTGCGGGGGATGGGTTATATTGCACTGCACAATGGAAGCGTTCGCGCATGGTGGCGCGGCGGCGAATCGGCATTGAACTGCATGGACGGGAATTCGCTACCGAGATGAAGATTCCAAAATCTCTGTTGGTCGACCCGGAGAAGAGCACGGTCTACGGCACATTTGGTGTTGCCATCTCCGTTTGGGCGTTCTCCTACTCTTCCGTTTTCGGCCAGATCCTGATCCTGGCCTACTATGCGGTCTGGCTTCCGCTGATCCTGGTCGACTACCGGCGGCTGTTGCGACATGCCTCCACCGCGTGGCTCCCGCTGGCGTTTGCATTCTACGTCTGCCTCTCGGTGTTCTGGTCGGATGCCCCCGGCATCACGTTGAGGACGGCAATCCAGTATTGCTCCCATATCGCCTGCGCCTACATTGCAGCACGCACCGTCAGCGTCCGAACGTTGACGATAGGCTCACTGATTGGGATTTTTGTCGTTCTGCTCTATTCGCTGAAGGTCGGGGGTTATTCCTATGATATGCTCGACGGGACGTACAATTTCGTCGGCGCATTCAGCTCCAAAAACCAGATCGGCTTTGTCGCATCGCTCGGCATCTATTTTTGCATTGTCTTCCTGGTCTTCCTCAGACGCGGCCGGACAAGCCTTTTCCTGACGGCGCCGGTCCTCGTCCTGTCGGCCTATCTGCTGGTCATGGCGCATTCCGCCACCTCGACGGCTTCGATACCGGCAGCTCTCGCTCTGGTGGCTCTGCTTACCATGGCCAAGAAGCTTTCGCTCCGCTACCGACGGGTGATTTTCCTAGTCGGCGCATTCGGGCTGGTCGTGGTCACCGTGATTGCCTTTGCGGGACTTCTGGATTTCATCCTTGGCGCCTTCGGAAAGGATTCCACGCTCACCGGACGGACCTATCTCTGGGAGCAGGGCTGGGATGCGGCGCAGCAAGCACCGATCCTCGGCGTCGGCTACGCGGCTTATTGGGTGCAGGGTTTCGCCGAGGCCGAGCGGCTTTGGAACGAATTCTACATCACGACCCGAAGCGGCTTCCACTTCCACAACACCTATATCGAAGCCCTCGTCGAGCTTGGCTATGTCGGGGCGACGCTGATGTCGCTGATTATTGTGCGCACGCTGTGGGGCCATATATCGGCGTTGATATTCAGGACATGGCAAGCCGAGTCCGTGATTCTTGCCGGCGTGATGGTGCTTCTGTTCATCCGATCCTTCGTCGAGATCGATACCTTCAACCCCTATATCATGGGCTCTTTCCTCCTGTACTACAGCTACTTCAAGCTGGTGAGGGTGCCTGTCGCCCGTCCCCGGTGGGCCGCAGCCAACCTCGCGGAACCAGAAACCGCAAGGGGCTAAGCAAAGCGCCAAATATCGTCTTGATGTTCGTTTGCTAAGATTAGTATCAAAATAAATGTAATCCTGGGACGCCACAAATTCGCGAATTATTCGGGCAGGATTTCCCGCAGCCATGCTTCGTGGGGGCGACCACGGACCCAGATCCAATTACGCGATGATCCCCGATTTCGACGCCAGGCAGGATTATTGTATTGAACTTCGGACGAAGACGCCGCCTAACAACGCTCAGGCCAACAATCATCACGCAGGCAGCTTCTGAAGCGGCGGCGAGAGGCACTTGCTCCTTCCACCCTCGCCCCAGTTGGGCTTGCCACCTATTGATCAGGCCCTAAGGGTTAGGAGCGCATACCATGCGAACCGCTTCACGAAGGGAAGCGTCAGAACCACCGAATCGACAGCTTTGCCAACGGTGTAGACGGTTTCCGAGATGCTTCGCGGCATCAGCGCGCTTCCTACGGAGCACAGGCCGAAATAGTCCACCTGGACATTGCTGAAATAGCGGCGGGCCAACGCGAAGTCCGAAATTAACAAAGGATGTTCATCGGCGGTGCGGATAAGGGGTGTCCGCCTTCTGAAGGCATTCAGGAGAGGATTGTGTCCCATCGGCTCGTAGAAGGACGCCACGCCGTTCGGCTTCAAGACACGGACCACATCGGAAAAACACCGGTCCAGGTCCAGGTGATGGATGATCCCGCGTCCATACACCAGGTCGAACTTGTTGTCCTCGAAGGACATGGCTTCCGCATTCATCGCCAGGAATGTAGCGTTCGTGCTTCCAAGCGTGCTCGCCCGTTCGTTCGCCTTGTTTACTGCTACATCCGAAATATCGATCCCCGTCAGAGATCGGCAAAGATCGGGCAGGTGCAGGGAATGCAGGGACCACCCGCCATCGGAGCAACCGTACTCGAGCACGTCTGCGTTCTTCGACAGGCGTTTTATTTGCTCGTCTTGACGTTCAGCGCCGTGACGAATTGTTCGATACCACTTGTCCAGGCTTCCTCTTGGATCCTCCTCCTGACTGAATCTGAGATTGTGAAATTCTCTTTCTCGACTGACGATTTCGTCCCTTTCACTGTGCACGACAAAGTCCTCCTCGGATTTAAGTTGCAACTAAAGCACAACATCTCCTTGCGCTGCAATTACTCCACGTCCCGAGGTTGGCGGTAGGCCGGTTTGTCGGGGCGGCGAGCACAGTGTTGGCGAGTTCAAGGTCGAACTCGTCCGAGTCGAACTCTTCGCCGATCCAGTCGATCTGTTCGGCGTGATCTGATCAGCCGATCGCTCGAAGGCCTATTGGCTAGCCATCGGTACCAGCTTCACCTTGATCACGTCCCCGGGCAGTACGGGCGTGTCTTCGCTGGCGGTGATTGCGCTGGTCTTGCCGTCGACCATCCGAACCAGGCTAAACGTCATTGCCGGCTCTTCGCCGTCGCGATAGCGTTGCAGTGCCGGGTTCCCCGACATGGCTTCGGCCATCAGGCCTGTTTGCATGTTCATCTTGAGCATCGTTGCACTGAGATCGGCTTCTACCTGTTGCCGGTCGGCGGCCAGGTCCGCATTCTGGGTGTTTTCCAGGTCGATGGCATCTTGGGTGGCTTTGCTGATCGCCTGCTTGGCGGTGAGGATGGCCGTGTCGTAATCCAGGATCTGGCCTTCCAGGTCGGCGATCGTCTGTTGCGAACCCAGAACCCGCGTGTTGACGACAAGGCCTTTCTGCGCCAGCGAACCGATGCCGCTGAGCTGTTCTTTTGCCAGGTCGACCTGCCGCTGCTGGTTGACGATCTTTTTCTGCAACGATTCGATCTCGCTCTGCAGCAGCTTCTTCAAGTCGTCGAGCGCCTGAAGGCGCAGTTTGAGCTTCTTTTGGTCGGCTGTCAGGATCGCCATCTCGTCGGCAACGATACTTGCCAGCTTCGGATCGTCGCCCAACTCCTTCGGTACGTCGAATATCGGCTTGTCCGCGATCTCCGCTTCGATGCGGGCGCGCCTGACGATCAGTCGGACCCGTTGGTCTTGGAGAACGTCAAAATCGCCCTTGGCGTTGATCATGTCGCGGTCGTACCGCTGTCCTTCTGGGCTCCGCCGGACACCGCCGGCGATGCTCATCGCCCTCAGCACGGTCAGGTCCGGCACGTAAGGATACTGGCCCGGCGTCTGGACCTCCCCGGAAATGTAGAACGGCCTGTACTGCGCCATTTCGACGGAGGCTTCCGGCCGGTCCGCCAGGGCGAGCTTGCGCTGGAGCGCCTGGCCAATCGCTGCCGCGATCTCGGATGTCGTCTTGCCGGATGCCGGCATCTCGCCGACGAACGGCACGGACAATGTTCCGGCCGGGCCGACTGTGTACTCTCCGTTGACGGCCGTCCAGTCGCGGAACGTGCCTTCAACGGTCTGCCATTCGGCCACGCGGACGGTCAGCTTGTCCTGCGATCCAAGGCGGTACTCATCGGCGGCGGCGAGTTGGGGAATGGTGAGCGCCAGCGCGAGGCAAGTGGTCAAAAGCCGCATCCGCCGCATGCGATTGCTAACAATGCCAGCGCTGGAGATTTCGAAGATGTCTGTTTTCAACTGAACGTTTCCGATCCGCTTAGCCTCGCCCGATGAAACTTGCTGCAGAATGTCTGGCGTCTCGACAGTCACTCATCCACACAGAGACCGGGTCCCGGCCGGTCAGTAGCAGCCCCGCGACATCCAGACGGCAGGCACGGTCTTGATGATAATGCGAATGTCCTCGAATAGCGACCAGTTCTCGACATAGTGGCGATCGAATGCGACGCGGCTGTCATAGGAAACGTCGTTGCGGCCGCTGACCTGCCAGAGCCCGGTCAGGCCGGGGCGCGATTTCAGGTAATAAACAGCCGAACTGCCGTAGATTTCGAGCTCGTCGCGCACGACGGGGCGAGGACCGACAAGGCTCATGTCGCCCTGAAGGATGTTGATGATCTGCGGCAATTCGTCGAGGCTGAGCTTCCTCAGCACGGCCCCGACGCGCGTGACGCGCGGATCGTTCTTGAGCTTGCGGGTCGCTATCCATTCGGCGTTGGCATCCGGGTTGGCGGCAAGATATGCCGCCAGCACCTGTTCGCCATTCTGTACCATAGTCCGAAATTTGAGGCACGGGAAAATCCGTCCTCCCCGACCGATCCGGCTGTGACCGTAGAAAATCGGTCCGCCGTCAGAAAACTTGACAAGCAGCGCGACCATCACAAACAGCGGACTGAGAGCAACCAGGCCAATCAGTGAACCGGCAATATCGAAGCTGCGTTTGAGCAGGCCGCCGATTGGTTGAAAATCGATACCGGCCTGCGAAAATTCCGCGTCGGCCGGCTTGGCTACGTCCCTCATGCGTAAACTCCATACGTTGAACGGATGGTTTGCCGCACGATATCAAAAAAATGCTGCATCGCAACACACAATTTCTTGAGCGCCTGAAATAATCACGTCATGAATTGACTAAATAATAAACCGATCCTGCACAAATTCTGAACTTTATGGCGAGTTTGTGACAAATTATGGGCAATCGTGAAAAATCTAGTGCCTTTTTGGGGTTGATTTTGGGCGAATCGCTCTTTGTGTCGCTTCTTCGAGTGTTTATCGTGCTTCATATTTGTAAATATAGGAAATATTTAAGGTAAAATACTGGTTAATATTGCGGCTCTTACGGGAGTGAGTCCATACCGGGTGATTGGCTGTGATGCCGATGTGTGCATTGCAACATGGCAGACTCGATCCCGCGAACTTATCCAAAATAATTTGCCGTTGGCCTTGCCCGCTATTGCACACCTTAATAGAGTTGCAGTTTGTTTCTGTCAGAGTATGGACAGCGTGGGAAGGCCGGAAGCAACCGGCCAAAAAGCGAGCGGCCTCAACAGCTCGCATGGCGAAGGGAGGCTCGGGGTGGGTCAATCATCGATTTTTGCCCGAGCAGGTTGACGGGCTGTCGGGTATGTCGCTACCAAAATTCATTGTCGGCATGATTTTCGCCCTGGCGATCGTGGCCGCCTGGTCTTATCTCGACGGCGCTTCGCTAGGCACAACGCTGTTTCGCACTATAGCCTGCGCCATTGTCATCCAGCTGGGCTACTTTCTGTTGGTTTTCGTCATGGTTGTCAGAAATCCCCCGACGTCGGCTGATAAGATTCGCGATGCCGAACGAAAGCTGAGTTCGGCCGAAACGGCCGATGGCGAGAAGTTCAGTGCCAGGAGAAGCCTCCACTGACCTGACGACAGGTAGCGTCAATCGGATTCCTAGCGGACTGCTCGCCCGACAACATCCTGGACAACCGGCTTCCGGATTTTCCTTCAGCCTCGGATCCTCTGATTCAGCCCCTAATATTGCCTAAACCCTGTCGATCGACCTGATGATCGCCGATTCGAGTGCGCTGACGGCTCCATCCAGAATGAGCAGGGACGGTGTGCGAAGCGGCCCGTCTATCCGCTGGCATTTCATCGCCCATAGATTTGCGCCGAGGCGACACCGAAAGGAAAGACTGGACGGGGCGAATGATTTTGACGATGCTTTGCTTCGCACCTGCAGCATAAGCGCCGGCTGACGCTTTTTCAAACAGCCGGCAGTCGTTGAGAACGAGAGCTGCATTGGACATTCAACGGGGAAGGGCGAGGAATCGGAGCTACCGTGCAGTCGAGAGGCGAATTGATGACAGAACCCCAGGTCTGCGTGATCATCGCTGCCCGCAACGCGGCGCGGACAATCCCGGTTGCCATCGCATCGGCACTGCGCGAGCCGGAGGTGGCGGAAGTCGTCGTCGTCGACGACGCCTCTACCGACGATACCGCGAAAGTCGCTCGGGCGGCCGACGATGGCAGCGGCAGGCTTTCCGTAATCCGGCTTGACGTCAACGGCGGTCCTTCCTTCGCCCGCAACGCCGCGATCGCCAGCTCCAAATCGCCGTTCATCAGCATTCTGGACGCCGACGATTTTTTTCTTGCGGGCAGATTTCGCGAATTGTTCGCCAGCGCCGATTGGGATTTCGCTGCCGACAATATCATGATGATCAGGGACGACGCGGCCACCGACGTCTCGAAAATCGCCCCTCCGCGGTTCTCGCCCGATCCGGAGTTCCTCGATTTCGAGCGTTTCATCGAAGGCAACATCTCCAGTCGTCGTGTGCAGAGAGGTGAGTTGGGTTTCCTCAAGCCGGTGATCAGCCGTGCTTTTCTCGACCGGCATGGGCTGAACTATGACGAAAACCTGCGACTGGGCGAAGACTATGAACTCTACGCGCGCGCGGTGGCTTGCGGTGCGCGCTTCAAGGTCATCAGGTCCTGCGGCTATGGCGCGATCGTCCGCGCGGATTCCCTGAGCGGCCGGCACAAGACGCAGGATCTCAAGCGTCTGGCCGACGCGGATCTGGCGCTGCTGGCGATCGACAGTTTGCCGGAAGGTTCTAAGGCCGTGCTCAGAAGGCACGAACGGCAGGTACGCGACAAGTACCGGTTGCGAAACTTCCTCGACATGAAGAATGAGCAGGGGCTGACATCGGCTGCGGCCTACGCCCTGGCCAGCCAATCCAACCTTATCCCCATCGTCCGCGGCGTGGCCGCCGACAAGCTGGATGCGCTGTTTCGCCGCGCTGGCTTTGGCTCAAAGCAGCCTGTGCCGCCGTTGCGCTTTCTCATGGCCGCAACCAGCCCGGCCGGCGAGACTTAAGCTTGTCCGCAGCCCGTGCCATGCCGATCCTGTCAACAGGCCCTTACCCCGCCCCATTGTGATGCGAATTTCCGATTCGCCACACTAGGTGGTTGCCTACTCGCCTTGGGGATGGCATGTATGTTGCGGTGCAGCAATTTTGGTTGGCTGTTTGAATCGGCCCGAAAATGTCCCCCTGTCAGAGGAGCTGGACGATGCGACAAGGTTTTGTTGGCCCGGATGGGCACGGGGGTGGCCTCAGGCCGACCATGAGTGCCAGGCCGACCATGACAGGAAACTGAGCGGATGGTCTCGATATTCGGCTTTAGATCAAGGGATCCGGCCCGAGACAGGCAGACCGACATCTCGCGCCTTGACCGCCTGGCAAAGCTGCTTGACCAGATCGCAGCCGAGGTCGAGGCGGAGAAAAACGGCCTTGAGAATCGCTATCGGACCAAGGCCACCAACGCGGCCTTCCTGGTCGAGGCGATGGAGAATGGGGCGGTCTCCTCCAGTAGATCCGCCGAGGTCAGCGAACTGACGAAGTCGATCCTGAATTGCGAGCGGCGCATCGCGGCGCTCGCGCGCCAGAACGAATTAATGAAGGATCTCCGTCATTCGCTGGATGCAATCTTCGACGAAAGCGTCGAGCGTAGCTCCACAACCAAGGCTGATTTCGCCAAGCCGGCTGCCGGCACGGGGTGAACTTCAAGGATCCTGGGTGGCGCCACAGGCAAGGGGTTTGGTGCCACAGCAAAAGGCTGCACAGGACAAAAAAAGCAACACAAGGAAGGTATTGGCAGACGGTCAAGATCATCTCGTTTCGTCATGGTTTGAACGTCGACTTTGGGTTGGGGGCGCACAGCACAAAGGTGAGTTTGGTATGAATGCGGATCCGAAAAGCACGTCCACCCCAGCAACCGGCGACAGGCCGTTCACGCGCACGATCAGGCAAGGGAACCTGAGGCAGCTATGTTCGGACGGCGCGTTTCTGCTGGTCGCACTCGGCAGCCTGATTGCAGGCCCGACCCCTTCCCGTTCGCAGGACATCCCGACTGCGCCATCGTTCGTCGATGATTTCACCAGCTTCGACCGTGCGCGCTGGTACATTGCCGACGGCTGGACAAACGGCAAATTTCAGAACTGCACCTGGTCCAAAAGCCAGGTCAAGCTTTCCGACGGCAAGCTGACGCTCGGTTTCGAAAAGCGGAAGCTGAAGGATCGCGACTTTGCCTGTGGCGAGATCCAGACCAAGAAGCGCTTCGGCTATGGCACCTATGAGGCGCGGCTGAAAACCGATGCGGGCTCCGGCATCAACGCCGCCTTCTTCACATATATCGGCCCCACCGATAAGCAGCCGTGGGATGAAATCGACTTCGAGGTGCTGACCAAGGACACGTCCAAGGTGCAGGTCAACGCCTACATAGCCGGCAAGGGCAACAATGAGAAAGTAGTGGATGTAGCTGGCGGCACCGACAAGGCTTTCAACGACTATGCCTTCGTCTGGGAGAAAGACCGGCTGCGCTGGTACGTCAATGGCCAACTGGTGAACACGATCACCGATCCGGCAAAGCTGCCCAGCCATGCGCAAAAGATTTTCTTCAGCCACTGGGGCAGCGACACGATGAAGGAATGGCTGGGGCCGTTTTCGGATCCGGGCCGCAAGCTCACCATGCAAGTTGACCGCGTCGCATTCACGGCACTGGGCCAGCCATGCCAGTTTCCGGAATCGCTGGCATGCAGCATAAAGTAAAGACTAATCTGAACCGGCCGGACCGAAAGCGCTCCGAAGTCTTGAACAGGAATGACACCAAATGAATTTGACGGTCTTTGGAATTGGTTATGTCGGTCTCGTGCAGGCGGCGGTGCTTGCCGAAGTTGGACACCAGGTGGTGTGCGTCGACATCGACGTGAAAAAGGTCGAGCGGCTCAATCAGGGCCTCATCCCGATTTTCGAGCCCGGGCTCGAAAACCTCGTCAAGGAGAACCATGCGGCCGGCCGCATCAAGTTCACCACCGATGCCGCGGCCGCCGTCAAGCATGGCCAAATCCAGATGATCGCCGTCGGCACGCCTCCGGGCGAGGATGGTTCGGCCGACCTCAAATATGTGCTGGCCGTTGCCGAGGCCATCGGCCGGGAGATGGACGCGCCCAAGATCGTCGTGGGTAAGTCGACCGTGCCGGTCGGCACCTGCGAAAAGATAAAGGCCAAGATCGCCGCGACGCTGAAGGCGCGGGGCCGCGAGGATCTGACTTTCGACGTCGCCTCCAATCCGGAATTCCTCAAGGAGGGCTCCGCGGTGGCCGACTGCATGAAGCCCGACCGCATTATCGTCGGCACCGGCAGTGAGGATACCGAGACGGTGATGCGTGAGCTTTACGCTCCATTCAACCGCAACCACGAGAAGATGATCGTGATGGATGTGCGCAGCGCCGAGTTCACCAAATACGCGGCTAATTGCATGCTGGCGACCAAGATCAGCTTTATGAACGAAATGGCGAATCTGGCCGAGGAGCTGGGTGCCGACATCGAGGAGGTCCGCAGGGGCATCGGCAGCGATCCGCGCATCGGCTATCACTTCATCTATCCGGGCCTCGGCTATGGCGGCTCATGCTTCCCCAAGGACGTGCGCGCCCTGATCAAGACCGCGGAAGGCGTCAAGTTCGATGCCAAGCTGCTGCGCGCGGTCGAGGAACGCAACAATGAACAGAAGTCGGTCCTGTTCGACAAGGTGAACCGCTATTTCGAGGGCAATCTGAAGGGCAAGACCTTTGCGCTGTGGGGCCTGGCTTTCAAGCCCAATACCGACGACATGCGCGAGGCGCCGGCGCGTGTGTTGATGGAAGCGCTGTGGAAGGCCGGTGCCAAAGTGCAGGCTTACGATCCCGAGGCGATGCAGGAATGCCAGGCCATCTACGGACTGCGCGAGGATCTGCTCTTGTGCGGCACCAAGGAGGCAGCGCTGCGCGGCGCCGATGCTCTCATGATCGCCACCGAGTGGAAGAACTTCCAGGCGCCGTCGTTCGATGCGATGAAGGATGCGCTGATCACGCCGATCATCTTCGACGGCCGAAATCTCTACGACCCGAAGGTCATCGCTCGCTACGGCATCGAATATCACAGCATCGGCAGGATGGCGGCGTGAGACCATGCGGGAAAGGCCGGTGACAAGGCCGGCTCGGACATCAAGGACGATCACGAGGGCGCCGATGAACGCGCTCGTGTCAGCAAGGGGTCTTATCTGATGGTGTTGGGCATCAGGCCGGAACAGATCGCCAACGAACATTTTGATCTTGTCGCTGTCGGTTCCGGTTTCGGTTCGGCCTTCTTCCTGCATGCGTTCGCCAAGCAGCGAAAGGCGCGCATTCTGGTTCTGGAATGGGGCCGGCACAACACGCATGAATGGCAGCTCGAGCAGAACGTCAACACCGACATCGAGGACGAGACCACCTACAAGACCAACTCCGACAAGCCGTGGAACTACACCATCGGATTGGGTGGCGGGACGAATTGCTGGTTCGCGCAGACGCCGCGCTTTCATCCGAACGACTTCAGGCTGAAAAGCCTCTACGGGGTCGGCAACGACTGGCCGATCAGCTATGACGAGCTCGAGCCGTTCTACTGCGATGCAGAGGACGTCATGTCGATCTCAGGCGACCCCGACATGGCGGCGATGATGCCGCGTTCCAGGCCGTTTCCCCAACCACCGCATCGCATGTCGACGCCGGACCGGATGATGAAAGCGGCGCAGCCGGACCAGCATTTTGTCGTGCCGACAGCCAGGGCGCGGGTGCCGACCGCGCAGCGGTCTTCGTGCTGCGCCAATTTGCGATGCGGGTTATGCCCGGTCGACGCGAAGTTCACCGCCAACAACAGCCTGATGCACGTCTTCGAGCATCCCGACGTTTCGGTCTGCCTTGGCGCTGAAGTGCGCCGGCTCGACCATGTCGGCGGATCGGTCCGTTCGGTCGCATTCGTTCATGAGGGCAAGGAGTATTCGGTCAGGGGCGATCTTTTCATTCTGGGCGCCAATGCCATCCAGAGCCCGGCGATAATGTTGCGGTCGGGCCTATCGGGCGAATTCGTCGGGCGCGGCCTGCACGAATCCTACGGATGGAACTTCGAAGCCTATCTCGACGGTGTCGACAATTTCGACGGAAGCACCATCACCACCGGCTTGAATTTCGGCCTTTATGACGGCCCTCACAGATCAGACCATGCGGCGGCGCTGGTCTATTTCGAAAACCGCTGGCAACACGGGATGCGCCCCGAAAAGGGACGTGTCCGTCAGACGCTTCCCCTCATCATTGTCACCGAAGACCTGCTCGACCCGGAGAATCTCGTGGTCCTCGACGAGGATGAAAACGCCTTCGTCAGTTTCAATGGGGCATCCGACTACGCGGTCAAGGGCATGGCGCGGGCAAAGGAGAAATTGCCGGCGCTTCTGGCTCCGCTGCCGGTCGAAGAGATTTTCGATCGCGGCATCCGGCGGACCGAGTCGCACGTCCAGGGCACGTTGAGGATGGGCGTGAGCCCGGCGGATTCGGTTGTCGACCGCGACATGATCCACCATCGGCTCAGGAACCTTGTTGTCGTCGGCTCGAGCACATATCCAAGCTGCTCCTGTGCGAACCCGAGCCTGACCGCGGCAGCCCTCTCCTTGCGGGCGGCGAGCCGGATAGCGGGAAAGGAAATGGCCGGATGATCAAGCTTTCGCGACGCGCGGCACTGGCCATCATGGCTGGCGGAGTTGCTTCGACCGGCATCGCCTACGCCGCCGTTTCCTCGCTTTCGGATGAGGACCTGGTGCGCGTCACGCTCGAAAGATATTTCGGCAGGCTGAACATGCGCATCGAGCATATGCAGCAGTTCGTTTTGGAGTTCCAAAAGCGGAATCCCTGGATATTTCCAAACGAAAAGCTGGGCGATGCGGTCACTCTGCTTGAGGCGCTGAAATTGGGCGCCGCCCGCCGGTTGCTGCCCGAACGGAAAAAAGAGGATCTGGGGCATTTCGACCGCTGGGTCATTGCCGAGTTCCATATGCTGACCGACTACGCCCGGCGCAGTTCGCCAACCGACCCGATCCGATTCACCGGATGGCAGCCATGCACCAATCCGTTCGCCAATTTAGAGATGCAGCAGGGTGCCTGAAGGCGGGTTGCAGTCACCATCCGTAAACAAGCGATCCGTCATCGTCCGTAAACTTGAGAATGCGACAGGAGCCGAAACCATGAAAGTGCTTTTTGCAGGCGGCAACGGTTACACGCCCCAGTTCAGCGGCGGTGTCCAGTCCAGCACTCATCATCTTGCCGAGCAGCTGCTCGAGCGCGGACATGAGGCGTCGGTGCTCGCCGCGCTGTTCGGCCAGGGCGTCTTCGGCTACAAGGCGCGCGCCAAGATGAAGCTTCTGAGGCAGCGAGCGGTCATCGACAGCTATCCGGGCTATCCGGTCGTGCGGGCTTGGTTTCCCTGGGAGGCGGCGGGTTTTGCCGTCGAAAAGCTGAGGCCGGACGTCGCCGTGGTCCAGTGCCACAAGTCGGTTCCGATCGGCAAGGCGCTGCAGGCCGAAGGCGTACCGCTGGTCGTGTATCTGAGGAATGTCGAGTTTCATGAATTGGGCGGCGATCTGCGCGAGCTGCATTCGGCGCTTTACATCGCCAATTCCGAGTTCACGGCGCGCTCCTACAAGGCAAAATTCGATATCGATTCGACGGTTATACCGCCGACCATCAATCCCGCACTCTACAGCACGCCGACGACGGGTGCGTTTGTCACGCTGATCAACCCCTATGAGGAAAAAGGTTTCGAGCTTGCGGTGCGCATCGCCGCCGCCTGCTCCGAAATCCCGTTCCTGTTCGTCGAAAGCTGGAAGCTCGATGACGATCATCGGGCCCGGATCGAGCAGACGATCGCGCCGCTCGGCAACGTCACGCTGGAGAGCCGGACCAGCGATATGAAGACGGTCTATGGCCGCACGAAAATCCTGCTCGCACCCAGCAAATGGGAAGAGGCCTGGGGCCGAGTGGCGTCGGAAGCGCATTGCAGCGGCATTCCTGTCGTCGGCTCGCGTCGTGGTGGCCTGCCCGAAGCGGTCGGCTCCGGTGGCGTGGTGCTGGACTACGACGCCCCACTCGCCGACTGGGTGGCAGTGGTCAGGCGTCTGTGGACCGACAGCCAGGAATATCGGCGGCTTTCCGCGGCGGCGCGTGCATTCTCCGAGCGCCCGGAACTCGATCCGGCGGGTCAGTTCGCGACCTTCTTCTCGATGCTAGAGAGGGCGACACGACACCCATCGCGGCAAGCCGCCTAATGCATGTCGCCCAAAAGTGCGTAGCGGTTTTGGGACAATGACTGCATAAAACAAACCTTCAAGCGCGTCGCGTGACGCGCTTGAAGTCCCGAAACCAGGTTCAGGCCGGTCGTTTGACCCGGCTCTTGAGCGTCTCGTAGCCGCGTTTGCCAAGCAGCGTGCGCGCGACGGTCTTGATCGCCGTCTTGCGCCCGTCGGGCGAACTGATCTCCTGCAATCTGTCCGGAAGGTTGCGTGCCGTCTGTCGAAGTGCCGGAAGCGACAACGTGTCGGGATAATTTATCACATGCGTTTCCACGCACAGCACCGGTTTGCCGGAAAGCTTGGCGATTTTTAGCGCCTGCTGGTGCTCGCTTTCGATGAACAGGATGGCATCGGATTTGCGGTAGAAATCGGCCTTGAAACTGCCATGCACGCCAAGCCGTTGCCGTTCCGCCTTGCTCGGCAGGTCAAGCATGATCAGCTTGTCGTATTCGATGCCGTGCTTTGCGAGCCATGCTTCGGTAAGCGCGCGGTATCTCTCGAGCCGGCTGGTGACGAGCCAGCCGATCTTGCGGGTCGGGCCAAAGAGAGGCAGTGCTTCGCTCAGAAATTTCTCATAGGCCGGGCCGTCGTCGTTCTCTGCTTCGGTCGGATCCAGGCAGAGCACACCGTCGATGTCGACGCAGCATTGCGCGAGGAATTTGTGGTGCATGAAATTCCACTGGAACATCCTTGGATGCGGCACGACTTCCAAGACGATGTCGGTTTCCTCGTGCTGTGGCAGCAGGCCGAACACAGCGGCAAAGGTGAAATCCGCCTTGATGCCGGCGGCCTCTACGCGGCTGCGTGCCTCGCGCATGGCGGCGCCGCCGCTGACGCTGTCGTCGATCACCAGAACCTTGCGCATGTCGGAAGCCTGCCGGTCGAGTGCGGCCCGGCGTTTGGTGACCCCCGAAGTATAGATCTTTCCGGCAAGGAAACTGTCCAGATCGGTCATCGGGATGTTCGCCGTCAGGCTGAGCAGCGTGGCGGCGAGAATGCCGCTTCGGGGAACACCGACCACCAGGTCGATATCGCGCGGCAACCGGTGAAGGTTCCTGACAATGGCATCGTTCATGTCGGAGATCGATCGGTAGTGCATGGGATCAGGCCTGGTCCTCGTATGGATGTCCGTGCAAGTTACTTCGCCTCGCTTGGTGCCGCCGTGGGCGCCCGTGCCGGCAGGAGCTTCAGTGCCTCCCGAAACGCCTCGCGGCCGGAAGCAAACGCTAGGGCGACCACGATGGTGATCATGTAGGATAGCACCACCGCGCTTGCCATGGCGAGGATGTGCTGTAGCGGCAGCAGCGGCTTGGCGAACCAGATAGCGGCAAGCGCCAGATGTGCACCAAGCACGAAGGGCGTTGCCGCGCGAAGAATATGGCTTGCCCGCAGCGGCCCGGTCTTGCCGATATAGAGCCACAGGAAAGGCGTTCTGAGATACTCGCTGACTGCATAGGCGATCGCCACGCCCAGCGCGCCATAGGGCAGGCCGACGATGAAGGCCAGCACCGAGGTCAAGGCTGTTATGATGCCCCAGCGCATAAAATCGCCCGAGCGGCCCTGGCTGATGAAAAGCCATCCCGCCGGGTTGTTGAGCGGCTGCAGCAGCCCGGCAAAACCGAGTGCCAGGAAGATGCTGGAACTCTGCCGCCACTGCTCGCCGAGCACGAACGGTATCAGCACGTCGGCCATGGCGGTGGCGAAGGCGACACCTGGAAGTGCAACCAGCAAGATCAGCGGCATGACGCGAAGATAGGCGCTGCGGTAGCGGTCCGGCTCGTCCTTCAGCCTGGAAAGAGCCGGCACCATGACCTTCGACAGCGGGTTGGTGATCTGGCTCAGCGGAAACAGAAGCAGCTTGTAGGCGCGGTCATAGAGCCCAAGCTGCGCTTCGCCCCAGTATTTTCCGATCAGCACATTGTCGAGATTTCGGGCAAAGAAGTTGGCGAAGTTGAATCCGGTGATGCCGGCGCCGAAATTGATCAGCTCGCTGATGCCGCCAACCTTGCGCGGCAGGCTGGGGCGCCATCGCGAGCTTGCCCAGAAGCAAATCGTGGGCAGTACGGCTGCTGTCAGCGTGCCAGCAAAAAGCGCCCAGTAGGAACGGTCGATGAAAGTCCAGGCGATCGACACGACGAGGCCGGCGATGGCACTTGCGACGTCGATGATGGCCAGGCGGGCGAACTGCATGCGGCGTGTCAGCAGCGCCAGATGCTGGGCGCCGAGCCCATAGGCTATGATCTGCAGCCCGAGCGCGGCCACCAGATCTGCCACCCGCGGCTCGCCGTAGAAGGCGGCGACCAGAGGCGCCGCGCCGACGAGCACGCAAGCGAGTAACACGCTGACCGCGACATTGATCCAGAAAAGGTAATTGATCTCTTCATGCTTGATTCCGCTTTTCTGGATCGTCGCCTGGGTTAGGCCAAAGTCCTGGAACAGCGCGATGAAGGCAAGCACCGGCGCACACATTGCCACCACACCGAAGTCGTGCGGCGACAGCAGGCGCGACAGCACGATGACGGACGCGACCTGCGTCGCGACCCGCACCGATTGCGCCAAAGCCGTGACGATAGCGCCGCGTCCGACCGATCTTCGGAGAGAGCCCTCTGGCGGATCGAATGCATTGGCTTGCAAATTCAGGATCCCTGATTTTTGTGCCGGTCCCAATATCCGACCCATGGCCGATGCCACCATCAAACTACGGCATTAATTTTGCAGTGCAACAAAAAACATGGATTCCTGCCTAGCTGCACCAAAAATGTTGCGATGCAGCAAAAGCTGTACTAGGGTTTTTCCGGGCGGGCCAACAGCGGTCGAGTTTTCATGCTGCATGTCTTGTACTTGGTACACGACGTCTCCGATCCGGCAGTGCGCCGGCGGATCATAATGCTCAAGGCAGGCGGCGCCCAGGTCACACTGGCGGGCTTCCGTCGGACTGTAAGCCCGATCGCCGATGTCGAGGGCTTGCGGCCGATCGATCTTGGCGCGACGCGCGACGGTCGATTCGCCCAGCGTCTGGCAGCAGTCACAAAGGCGGCGGTCTCGATCGGTTCGAAACTAGGTTCGATGCCAAGACCCGACCTCATCGTCGCACGCAATCTGGAAATGCTGGCGCTTGCCCGGCGTGCCAGATCGGCGTTCCAGGCAACGGTGCCGATCGTCTATGAGTGTCTCGACATCCATCGTCTGATGCTTCGCGACGACTTTCTGGGCAGGGCCATGCGCGGCGCGGAACGCTATCTGGCCAGGGATGTAAAGCTGCTGGTCACCAGTTCGCCGGCCTTCATCGCCAATTATTTCAAGCCATTCGGGCAGATTGCTGCGCCGGTCGAACTGCTCGAAAACAAATATTTCGAGATTGCCGCGGTTTCGCTGGATGATCGCACAGCGGTGGAGGCCCCCATCCCTCCGCCCTGGCGGATCGGCTGGTTCGGCGCACTCCGATGCCGCCGCTCCCTAGAGCTTCTGGCCGAATTTTCCCGACGGCTCGAGGGCCGCTTCGAAATCATCCTCAGAGGCCGTCCGGCGCTTTCCGAATTTCCGGATTTTCACGGTTTCGTTGAATCCGAGCCCTGGCTCTCGTTCGGCGGGCCCTATCGGAATCCCGAGGATATGGCTACGATCTACCGTGAGGTCCATTTTTCCTGGGCCATCGATTTTTTCGAGCAGGGGCTGAATTCCGAATGGCTGCTGCCCAACCGCCTCTACGAGGGCTGCCGCTTCGGCGCCGTGCCGATCTCGATGGGCAACACCGAAACTGGCCGGTTCCTCGACCGGCAGGGGATCGGCGTTCTTTTGCCTCAAGCCACTCCCGAGGCACTCGAAGCCGCCCTGGGCGAACTGGAGGAGCATCGTTTCGGGAAATTGCGGGCGCGTGTTCTTGCCCGCAATCCGCGAACCTGGAGCCACGACCGCAGCGATTGCCGGGCGCTCGTCGAGAAGCTTCGCAGGTTGACGGCCGTGCCCGATTCATATGCTGCCAAGGCACTGGCTTAGGATGGCGTTGGATGGACATGGGCCAATGATGCAGACCAAAATTCTTCCGTCCGGCCTGATCGTGATTCCGTGCCTGAACGAAGCGTCTCACATCGGCGCGCTTGTTCACGAGCTTCGCCCGGCGGCCGAGAGGCTCGGTGCCCGGATCATCGTTGCCGATGGCGGCAGCAGGGACGGCACAAGGGCGATCGTCGAGGAGATCGCCGGCAAGGATCCGCGGATCATCCTTCTTCACAACGAAAAGCGCCTCCAGAGTGCGGCGATCAATCTCGCCGTGGCCAGTTATGGCGAAGGGGCTGAATATGTCATTCGCATCGACGCGCATGGCGGCTATTCCCCGGATTATTGCGATCGGCTGGTCGAGGAGGCGCGGATCACCGGCGCGGATTCGGTCGTCGTCTCCATGCTGACCAGCGGCAGCGGTATGGTGCAGAAAGCGGTGGCGGCTGCACAGAATTCCAAGCTCGGCACTGGCGGCTCCAAGCACCGGCATCTCTCAGTGGGAGAGTGGGTCGATCACGGCCACCATGCGCTGATGCGAATATCGGCCTTCAAGGCGGTGGGCGGCTATGACGAGACGTTCAGCCACAACGAGGATGCGGAACTCGACTACCGGCTGCGCAAGGCCGGTTACCGGATCTGGATGAGCGGCAAGACGCAAATGATCTATTACCCGCGCTCGTCGCTCGCCGACCTCTATTTCCAGTATCTCGGCTATGGCCGCGGCCGGGCAAAGAACATTCTCAAGCACCGCATGATACCGAAGGTCCGGCAGATGGTACCGCTTCTGGTGTTCCCAGTCGTCCTTCTCGCTGCTTTTTCCTTCGTGCATTGGCTGGCAATCACGCCGCTGCTGGTGTGGGCGTCGGTCTGCCTCGGCTATGGCGCGTGGACCGCGATCAGCCAGCGCACTCCGGACAGTGCGCTTGCCGGGATTTCGGCGATGGTCATGCATTTCGGCTGGTCCGTCGGCTTCTGGCTGCAACTGCTTGGACCCCGATCACAGCGTAGAGTGGCGTGATGGGTGTGGCCGAAAAAAACCGCAGCATTGACATCTGCGTCTGCACCTTTCGGCGGCCGGAGCTTGCTGACACGCTTCGCTCGATAGCCGCCCTTGACGTGCCTTCGGGATACGACATCCGCGTCATCGTGGCCGATAATGATGACGGCCCGACGGCAGAGCTGCTGGTGGCGACGTTGGCGGAGACGTTGAAGTTGCCGATCAGCTACCATCATTGCCCGGCGCGCAACATCTCGATCGCCCGCAACACCTGCCTCGACGCCAGCACGTCGGATTTCGTCGCCTTCCTCGACGACGACGAAACGGCATCGTCCAGATGGCTCGCCGAACTGGTGGCGACGGCGGAGGTGAGTGGCGCCGCCGCAGTGCTCGGGCCGGTGCGGGCGCGCTATCGGCCGGACGCGCCCGACTGGATGCGCCGCGGCGATTTCCACTCGACCCTGCCCGTCTGGGTGCGCGGCGAGATCCGTACCGGCTACACCTGCAACGTCCTGCTCAGGATGGGCGCCGACTGCCTCCGCGGCCGACGGTTCAGCCTGGCGCGTGGCCAGACCGGCGGCGAGGACACCGAATTCTTCGATCATATGGTCAAGGAAGGCGGCCGCATCGCCTTTTCGCCGCAGGCCTGGGTCGATGAAGTGGTGCCGCGCGCCAGGGCCGCATTCGACTGGCTCCGCCGCCGCCGGTTCCGCGCCGGGCAAACGCATGGGCACCTTCTGGGGCGCGACGCGAATGGGCTCGCGCTGGTGAGGCAAGTTGGTCTTGCCTCGGCAAAGGCGGTCTTTTGTTTCGCATCGGCAATCCCGGTCGCCATCAATCCCGTGCGCAGGAACCGCAGCGTGCTGCGCGGCGTCATGCATGTCGGCGTCGTGAGCGGTCTCGTCGGTGTGCGTGAAATCCGCCAGTACGGCCTGCCCTCGCCGCAGGAAGGGGGCAAGCATGCAGCCTGACGTCACCTTTGTCATTGCCGCCTACAATGCGGAACTGACCATCGAGCGGGCGATCGCCAGCGCCATCGCCCAGCGCGATGTCAGCGTCGAAATCATCGTCGTCGACGACCAGTCGCGCGACCGGACGCTCGCTCTGGCGCGATCCTACCCCCAAGACATCGTACGCGTTGTCGCACTTGAGCAAAACCGTGGTCCCGGCGGCGCCAGGAATGCCGGCCTTGAGCTTGCCCGCGGCAGGTGGGTCGCGGTCCTCGATTCCGATGACGCGGTCTATCCCGGGCGAGTCTGCACCATGATTGACCGTGCGGAGAAAGCGGGCGCCGAGATCGCGGTCGACAATCTCCAGGTCGTTCGCGAGGACGGCGTTGCCGAAGAGACGATGTTCCCGGCCGACTACCTGGAGGGGCTCGGTGAAATCTCGCTGGCGGACTATATCGCCGGCAACGTGGTCTTCGAATCCAGGTTCAATCTCGGCTATCTCAAACCGATTTTCCAGCGACGCTTCCTGAGCGAAAACGGGCTTCGCTATGACGAAGGCCTGATCATCGGAGAAGATTACATCCTGCTGGCCAGTGCTCTGGCCAAGGGCGGCAAATGCGTGGTCGAGCCGACGACCGGCTATGTCTACCACATCCGGACCGGCTCCATTTCCCGCGTGCTTGAACTTCATCACGTCGAGGCGATGCGCAAGGCCGACCTCGTTTTCGCCAGGACCCATTCGATGGACGCAGCCGCCGAGGCCGCTTTCGCGAGGCGCACGCGCAGCCTGCGCAAGGCGGCGTCTTTCCTTTCGTTGGTCCAGCACATCAAGGCCCGATCCCCCCTCAAGGCGGTGTGGACGGTGCTCAGCGATCCGGCGGCGGTTCGGCATATGGGAATGCCGATCGCCGTTCGGCTGCGAAGGGTGGCGGCGCAATTTGCCGCGGGTGCGGGGGAGGTGAAGAGTGCAGGCAGCTGAAAAACAGTTTGGCGGCCTGCGACAGGTTGAAGTGATCTCCTCAGAAGGAATATGCAATGAAGAAAGTCAGGAAGGCAGTCATACCGGTAGCGGGGCTTGGAACGCGATTCCTGCCGGCGACCAAATCGATGCCGAAGGAAATGCTGCCGGTCGTCGACAGGCCTGTCGTGCAATACGCGGTGGACGAGGCGTTCGAAGCCGGCATCGAGCACATTGTCTTCGTGACGGGCCGCAACAAGGCGGTCATTGAGGATTATTTCGATCTGCATCCCGAACTGGTCGGGACCTTGGAGCAGACCGGCAAGACGGCTCAGCTTCAGGCGCTCGAAAGCCTGCTTCCCGTGGCTGGCGCGACGAGCTTCATCCGGCAGCAGTCGCCGCAAGGTCTCGGCCATGCGGTATGGTGCGCCCGGGAGGTCATCGGCGATGAGCCTTTTGCGTTGCTGTTGCCGGACATGGTGTCCTTCGGCGGGCGCGGATGTCTCGCCGAAATTGCCGACCTCTATGCGCAGACCGGTGGAAACGTTATCGCTGTCGAGCGCTGTGATCCGACCGAGACCAGCAAATATGGCATTGTCGGCTGCGGCGCGGATGTCGGCTCGGGTTTCGAGGTCACCGCCATGGTCGAAAAGCCGGCTCCGGCCAATGCGCCGTCGAACTACTACATCAACGGCCGCTACATCCTGCAGCCCGAGATCTTCGCGCTGCTCGGCAATCAGCAGCGCGGCGCCGGCAACGAGATTCAGCTGACCGACGCCATGGTCCGCCTTGCGCAGAGCCAGGCTTTCTTCGCCCAGCCCTTCAACGGTCGAATGTTCGACTGCGGCTCGAAGGAGGGGTTCATCCAGGCCAATGTCGCATTCGCGCTGGCGCGTGACGACATGAAGGGGTCGATCTTCGAGATGCTTCAGGAGTTCGTCCGGTCGCATGAGCGCCGGGTGGAAGCCGCATAAAGCCCATTATTTGGGAGCATTAGCAAATGGATGATGACGCAAGACACGCCGGTATGTTTTGCTGCCCAGGTCTCGCGGTGTCTGGCATGAAGCTTGCATCGTAGATATGCTGATGCTCTCGATTTTGCTCTAGCGTCTGCAACTTGAGCATCGGACCCAAAGTGGAGACCGGTTTTGGGAAAATCCGATGTTCGACAAAAATAGAGCGGCGGCACAGTTCGACTTGAGAGACCGCCGCTCTAGGTACAAACTAGAATTGGACCGAAGATGAATTATGCCAATTTTCCTCTCGACAAGAGGAAGCCATTGCCGAGTTCGGACGCAGTCAGCGCCGAAGACTTTATCGATGTCGAGCGCTTGCTCGGCATGGCAGCAAGGCAGGCAAAGGTTGTTGCGGCATGCGCCGCCATCGGACTTTTTCTGGGCGTGCTCTATTTGCAGACCACGCCTCCCACCTATATGGCAATGAGCCGCGTGCTGATCGACGAAGGCTTGAACAAGGTCGTTGATGAGGTCTCGGCGGCGTCGGTGAGCATGCAGACCGACTCCGCCATTTTGAGCCAGATTGAAATTCTCCACTCGGCGAGGCTGGCGGCGGTGGTCGTCGACAAGCAGAAGCTCGATCAGAACGACGCTTTCATGGACCCTCCGACGTCGGCCGTGTCGAAAGCTGCCGATTTTGTGCGCGGCGTGGTCCGGTATTTCCGTCCCAGTCCCGCCGTGGGTACTACCGACGTTACTCAGCTTGATCCGACGACGCGTGACGCGATGATTGCGTCGTCACGCCGCGATTACGCTATCCTCAAACTGCAAAACGAGGTGCAAGCCGAGCGCATCGGTCGAAGCTATGTGATCTCCATCGCCTACCAGGCGACGGACCCCGCTCTTGCGACCGCGGTCACCAAAGCCTATGCCGACGCCTATCTCGCGGATCAGCTCGATGCGAGCTTCGATGCGACCGAGCGGGCGGCGGTCTGGCTGCAAGGCCGGCTGACGGAGCTTCGCGAAAGTTCCCAGGCAGCGGCGCTCGCCGTCGAGAAGTTCAGGGCCGAACATGGGCTGGCCGTCGATGACGGCCAGTTGATCAGTGACAAGCAACTGTCGGACCTCAATGGCCAGCTCATTGAGGCGCAGGCCGATACCGCCCGCGCCAGCGCCCGTTACCAGCAATACAAGTCGATCGTCGAAAGCGGTTCGGACAACGCATTCAGGGACGCCGCCATATCCGCCGACCAGCCGAGCAACTCGGTCATTTCAACGCTCAAGACCCGCTATCTCACTGTCGCCAAGCGGCAGCAGGATATCGAAGCCAATTTCGGGGCTGAGCATCCCCAGGCGGTCGCACTTGCCAAGGAAAAGGCCGACATTTCGGCGCAGATTTTCGGCGAGCTGAAGCAATTGACCGAAAGCTACCGCAACGAATACGAAGTCGCTCTCGCACGCGAGACGGCGCTCCGCGCAAATGTCGCGCTAGCGGCTGGCAAGAGTTCCATCGACAACCAGTCGAAGGTCAAGCTGCGCGAATTGGAGCAGAAGGCAACCGCGCTGTCGACGCTCTATCAGACGTTCCTTGGCCGCTACGAGGAAGCGTCCCAGCAGCAATCCTTCCCGGTCGGCAAGATCCGCGTCATCTCCGACGCGACGCTGCCGAAGTCCGCGGCAACCCCGCGCATGTCCATAGTGCTGGGACTTTCGCTTGTTCTTGGCATGATGATGGGAGCCGGGGTTGGCGGCCTGAATGAATTCAGGGAACGGTTCTTCAGGACCGGCGAAGACGTTCGCGATCGCGTCGGCCTCAAATTCCTCGGCTACCTGCCGATCATCGGCAGCAAGGTCGTCAAGGATGACAGGCGCGATGACGGTCAGGCGGACCTCAAAACCGCTCACTCACCGTCGGTCGCTGAAAGGCGCGCGCGCATGCGGGTGAGCATCGACGCTCCAGCATCGATGTTTTCCGAAACGCTCCGCAGCGCCAAGATTGCCTTCGACGTCGTGATGGAAGGGCAAGGCAGCCGGGTCATTGGCGTAGTCTCGGTCCTTCCCGGCGAGGGCAAGTCGACCGTGGCGGCGAATCTGGCCGGATTGCTTGCCGCCAACGGGTCGAAAACCCTGCTGGTGGACGGCGACCTGCGCAACCCCGGCCTCAGTCGCAGCCTTGGCATGGAGGCCGAGCAAGGCCTTATGGAAGCGGTGGTGAGTGGGCAGACCTGGCAGTCCGTCGGCAAGATCGACCGGCAGACGAAGCTGGCGATCGTCCCGGCCGTCCCGCGCGGTCATTTCTCGCACACTAGCGAGCTTCTGTCGTCGGCCGGAATGCGGCGTTTCATCGACAACGCCAAGGAAACCTTCGAATACATCATCGTCGACCTGCCGCCGCTCGGACCGGTGGTCGATGCCAAGGCCTTTGCCCCGCTTGCCGACGGCTTCGTGCTCGTGACCGAGTGGGGGCGCACGCCGCGTGCGATGGTGCAATCCATACTGAGCTCGGAATCCTATATCGCCAACAAGATCGTCGGCGTCGTCTTGAACAAAGTCGATTTGAAGAAGCTGGCGAAGTATGGATCGATCGGCGCCTCGGAAAAATTCTTCGACAGATATTCGAGCTACTATCTGGAAAAATCGGAAGCGCGGACGAAGGCAAACACCTGAGGCGGTATACAAGAACGAATGTTGAGCACGGCGTCGTCGTCCTGCGCGGCGAGACCGATACCGAGCCTGATGCTGGCGCATGAATGCCCTCGAACAGAGCATGATCGGCAGCCTTGCGCATGAAGCTGACTTGGTCGGCGGGAATGTCGCTTCTGGTGCTGGTCGATCTCCTCGCTTGACCCGAGAGGTCGCCGAACCGCGCCGGGTCGACACGGTTGGAAAAAGGGCTCACCACTGCAGAAGATGATCCACGATAGAAAATAATTCTCGCTTGGGAAGTCGCGTCGTCATGCCGCAAAAGCGTGGACACCAATTTTCGCGCCGCACGTTCACAGCAGGACTTTGCAGCCAGGAACCGGCGTGACACGCCGGCGCGGTTACGCGGCCTTGAGCCGATAGCGGAAGATGGTGTGGTCGAGCAGAAGCCGGATTCGCGGTTCGGCCTCGATCGCAATCAGCCAGCTCGCGGCGATCATGGTCGCGCCGACGATGACCACCGAAAGCAGGTATGGCACTCCCGCGCGCATCAAGGCCCCGAGAATAGCCGCGCCGACGACATTATGGATCAGATAGAGAGGGTAGGTCATCAGCCCGATCCGACGCCAGCCGCGCCAGGACAGGTCGAGCCGTAACGACCACGCCATCAGCGCCATGGCAGCGAGAAACAGGACGATCGGCGGCGCGTAGGGCATCGCGGCTTCGACCTTGATGCTGCGGACGTCGACAGCACTGACGATCTGCAGCACGCCGCCGGCCACGAACAAGGCGCAGAAAACAAGGCGGGCGGGCGTCACTGCCTTGAAACGCATCAGCCAGAGCAGCACACCTGTCGCGAAAAAACATCCGTGATGCACCAGGAGCAGGTCGAGCCAGCGCGCCTCGGCAAGGTCCGACCAGTCGAATGGATAATACAGGCACCAAAAAAGCGTGCTGATCGCGCCGAGCGCAACTGCCACCGCTTCCATCAGATCGAAGCGGCCGAGCCGCAGCAGGATCCAGACGACGGCATAAAAGGCGATCTCGATGCCGAGCGTCCAGTAGACGCTGTCGACCCAGGGGTTGAACGGAACGAACAAGGCGGTGCGCAAGAGCCTGGTGACAGCGTCCGTCGGCCAACTGAGATCGACGAAAAGCAGCACCATCACGGTGACTGGCGCGCAGATCCAGACGGCCGGCGCCAATCGTTTCACCCTTGCCTCGAAAAACCGCAGCGGTGTCGAATGCTCGGCGCTGAAGGCGATGACGAAGCCGCTGATGACGAAGAATATCTGGACGCCGACCCATCCGAATTGGACCAGCCCGCCTATTTCCGGATGGGTCGGGATGCCGCCCGTCGCGCGCGCCGAAACGCCCTCCGGGAACGCCCACACCCAGAAGCCGTAGTGGTAGAACATCACGAGGACGGCGGCGAGAAAACGCAGGATGTCGATGCCGCCGAATGTGGTTTTTTGCTGAGCCATGCCGTGCCTTCGGAATGGCCCCCCACGCAAAGTTTAAGGGCTATTGCTGCATTGCACAACAGACGATTGCAGTGCAGGATGAATTCGTGAATTCGTCCCACGCCGCGATCCGCCTGCCGCGCTCCGAAAGCAACTAAAGCCCGATGCCGCGCCCTTTGAGCGCCGCAGTGATCTCGTCGAGAATGGCCGGGTCGTCGATGGTCGCCGGCATCGTCCATCCTTCCTTGTCGGCAATCTTCTGCATGGTGCCGCGCAGGATTTTGCCGGAGCGCGTCTTTGGCAGGCGCTTGATCGTCACCACCGTCTTGAGGGCGGCGACCGGGCCGATCCGCTCGCGCACCAGGGTGACCACCTCGGCCTCGATGGCGCCGCTGTCACGCGCGACACCCGCATTCAGCACCACGAAGCCGAGCGGAACCTGGCCCTTCATCGCATCGGCGATGCCGATGACGGCGCATTCGGCAACGTCGGGATGCGCGGCCAGCACCTCCTCCATGGCGCCGGTCGACAGCCGGTGGCCGGCGACATTGATGATGTCGTCGGTCCGGGCCATGACGAACAAATAACCGTCCTCGTCCATCATGCCGGCATCCGCCGTTTTGTAGAAGCCGGGGAATTCGTCGAGATAGGCTTGGCGAAACCGGTCATCGGCATTCCACAGCGTCGGCAGGCAGCCGGCCGGCAGCGGCAGCTTGACGACGACATTGCCCAACGTGCCGCGCGGGACTTCGTGCCCGGCATCGTCGAGCACGCGAATGTCGTAGCCGGGCATCGGCACGCCGGGCGAGCCATATTTCATCGGCAGCAGGCCCAATCCGGCTGGGTTGATCGTCATCGGCGAGCCGGTCTCGGTCTGCCACCAATGGTCGATCACCGGCACGTTCAGTTTCTGCTCCGCCCATTTGATGGTTTCCGGATCGGCGCGCTCGCCGGCGAGGAACAGCGTGCGGAACTTCGACAGGTCGTATTTCGGAACGAATTCGCCCTTGGGGTCCTGTCCCTTGATGGCGCGGAAGGCGGTCGGCGCGGTGAACAGCGCGACGACTCCATGCTCGGCGATCACCCGCCAGTAGGTGCCGGCGTCCGGCGTGCCGACCGGCTTGCCCTCGAACAGGACGGTTGTGCAGCCATGCAGCAGCGGGCCGTAGACGATGTAGGAATGGCCGACCACCCAGCCGACGTCGGAAGCCGCCCAGAACACCTCGCCCGGCTTGACGCCGAACTCGTTCTCCATCGACCATTTCAGCGCAACCATGTGGCCGCCATTGTCGCGCACGATGCCCTTGGGCTGGCCGGTCGTTCCGGACGTGTAGATGATGTAGAGCGGATCAGTGGCGAGCACCGGAACGCAGTCGACATTGGCGCCCGCGGCCCGCTCGCGGGCGACGGCGTCGGCATAGTCGATGTCATGGTTTTCCCTGAGCTCGCAGCGCAGTTGGTCGCGCTGCAGGATGAGGCAGGCCTCGGGCTTATGCCGCGACATCTCGATCGCCGTGTCGAGCAGCGGCTTGTAGGCAACGACGCGCCCCGGCTCCAGGCCGCAAGAGGCGGAAATGATCAGCTTCGGCCTGGCGTCGTCGATGCGCGTGGCGAGCTCGTGCGAGGCAAAGCCGCCGAAAACGACCGAATGCACGGCGCCGATCCGGGCGCAGGCAAGCATGGCGAAGGCCGCTTCCGGCACCATCGGCATGTAGATGATGACTCGATCGCCTTTTTGGACGCCGCGGTTCTTCAGCACCGACGTCAGCGCGATCACCTCGCGTTTCAGTTCGGTATAGGTGAATTTCCTGATCGTGCCTGAAATCGCGCTGTCATGGATCAGCGCGGTCTGATCGGCGCGGCCACCCGCCACATGGCGGTCGACGGCGTTGAAGCAGGTGTTGCAGGAGGCGCCGCCAAACCAGCGCCCATAGACGCCGGCATTCGGATCGAAGACCGTGTCGAACGGTGAGAACCAGTCGATGGCTTTGGCCGCATCCGCCCAGAATTTTTCCGGGTCGCGTTTCCAGCCGTCATAGACCTCGTGGTAGCGTGACGCCATCCGGCTTACTCCCCAGGAATGTTTGCTGCCTTTGAAATAGCGTATGCTGTTTTTGCAAGCATGTGCAATTTCGTCGTTTGGCGTTCTCGCCTTGGTCGCAAATACCCGGCATGATGGTCTCGGGTCATAATTGCAGTCTGGGTCATAATTGGGGGCAAGTCGCAATGAAGTTGCGGTGCAAGGTTGGATCTGCCGTTTTGGCGGCGATGCTGTTGGTGGTCGCTTCCGCCGCTCAGGCCGGCGATGCGGCGGCACGGCGCATTATCGGCTTTTCGCCGGACGGTAAACAATACGGCACGCTCGATGCCGGCGCTTCGGATTCGGGCTGGTCGGAGATCGACATCATCGACACGCGCACCGATGAATTCGTCGGCGGCAAGCCGATCCGCATCGTCGACGAAACCGAGGAGGCGACGCTCACTCTCGATCAGGCGAGGGCACAGGCTGCCGCGCAGGCGGCGCCGATCCTCGCCCGATATGCCATAGCGCCGCGCGGCGAGCGGACGGCTGTGGACAGGTTCACGTTTCCCGACGACATGGTCGCTTACCAAGATATTGCGCGCCTCGAGCAGGTTTCGCAGAAATCGCTTTCGCCGAGCTATGACGTGCTTGGCATCTCTAGCATACAGCTCGACCAGTTCCTGGCCGACAGCACGACGGATTGCTCGTCAAGCTTCGACGAGACGCAGCAAGGCGCCGCGACCGGCAAGGGGCTCGGTTTCCGCCTGACGCTCCAGGGACAGGATGGCAAGCCGTTCAAACTGCTGCATCAGGACAAGGCTGTGCCCGGCTCGAGGAATTGTCCGACTTCCTACAGCCTGTCGGAATCCTATGCATTCACCCCGGACGGCAAACCGGCTGTGCTTGCCGTGCTCGTGCAACGCTTCAGTCAGGGATTTGAAGGACGGGACCGCCGCTTTATCGCAGTGACTGGCCAGGTGCGTTGAAAAGCGCCTGCTTGCGCTCAAATGCGGTTCTAAAGCGGCAGCGCCGCGAGCATGAGGCCGACACCGCCGGCGATCAGCAAGGCGGCGACCAGCGCCTTTCTGTGACGTTCGAAACCGGTCGGCGCCCGATCCCAATTGTAACGCATGTTCTGCCTCCAAAAACCCGCCGGATTTTCTTACCTTACCAAAGGTAAAGGAAAAGCAACATTGTGCCTAACTCCACCACACTGGCCTGACAATGCTCGGCATAGCGCATGACAGTGTTGTCACCGACTGTCTTTGGGATTCCTTGCAAAGGCCCGCTTCGCAGACCGAAGCGGGCTTTGCTTGACGGCCACTTCTTGTCGTGAGCCGCAGCGCGGCCTTGGCCGTGCTACATCCCCCGGCGTAGCGCAGCCGTATGTACCGGCGCGTCCCACAATGCGGTCGTCTCGTCGTCGAGCATGGTCAGCGTGATCGAACAGCCGGCCATGTCGAGCGATGTCACATAGGACCCGACCAGTGAGCGAGTGACCGTCACGCCGTTTCTCTCGAAGATTTTCCGGGCACTGTTGTACATCAGGTAGAGCTCCATCAGCGGCGTGCCGCCAAAGCCGTTGACGAAAAGCAGCGCCGGGCCTTTTGCCCTGTCACCGAGATCGCCTGATATCGCCGCGCAGATCTCCTCGGCGATGGCGTCGGCGCTCTTCAACGCGTCGCGGCGGCGGCCGGGTTCGCCATGGATGCCGACGCCGAATTCCATCTCGCCGTCGCCGATATCGAAGGTCGGCTTGCCGGCGGCCGGTACGGTGCAACTGGTCAGCGCAACGCCCATAGAGCGCGTTGCGCCATTGACGCGCTCGCCGAGCGCCTTCAACGGCTTCAGTGCCATGCCTTGCTCGGCTGCGGCACCGAGGATCTTCTCGACCACCAGCGTGCCGGCAACGCCGCGCCGGCCAGTGGTGTAGGAGGAGTTCTCGACCGCGACGTCGTCATTGGTCACCACTTGCATCACGCCCTCCGACATTTCGGCGGCCATCTCGAAATTCATTACATCGCCCTCGTAGTTCTTGACGATGAACAGGCAGCCGGCGCCGGTGTTGACCGCTTCCGCGGCCGCCAGCATCTGGTCCGGCGTCGGCGAGGTGAACACCTGGCCGGGGCAGGCGGCATCCAGCATGCCATGCCCGACCAGCCCGCCATGCAGCGGTTCGTGGCCAGAGCCGCCGCCGGAGATCAGCGCCACCTTGCCGGGCTTGAGTGTCCTGCGGCGCACGAATTTATGCTCGTCGCCAAGCGCCAGTATGTCGGCATGGGCGGCAACGAAGCCATCGAGGCTTTCGGTCAGCACCGTGTCAACAGAATTTAGAAACTTCTTCATGGCCGTCTCCTCCCGAAATAGCTGAACTTGGCGCGACTATGTCCCGCCCTTGCCGGCGATGCTGGTGATCTTCTGGATGAAATCGTTGACCGCCCGATCGAGCGCCGCATTCTGCTTGTCGTCGCCGAAATCGGGAACGATCAACGAGACATGCCGCGTCTTGCGCATGCCTGATGCCACCGACATTTTCCCGGGATGCGCCTGATGGTAGGCGGCTAGAAAATGATCGCGTTCGGCCGGGCTGAAATGGCAGACGGAGAAAATAGCCGGCAAATGTTTTGACGGGATCGGGATCGAGTAGGTCGGGCTGGAAATCTGGGTGACGAAGCTGCGATGCTTGCCCAACGCGTCGGCGAGGCGCTGGCGCATCCCGGACGGGCGCTGGTCGAGGACCTGCGACAGGATCGTCTTATAGGCGCGGATCGCCTCTTCGGAGCCGGCTTCAGGTGTCTTGTCGGCCATGCCGGTGCCTAGATGGAAACGTCCGCAATGGCCGCCTTGGCCATTGCGAGCTGGGCGGGAACCACGGAAAGGTCGCGCAGGCCGGCCTCAATCAGCGCCGGGATTGCCGCCGGATCGCCGCCGGCGTCGCCGCATAGGCTGACCGGAATCCTTTGCACGCGGCCGAACGCCGCAACCGAGGCGATCAGCCGAAGCACGGCCGGATGCCTGATCGAATTGAGATGCGCAACCAACGCGTTGTCGCGCGCGGCCGCCATCACATACTGCGTCAGGTCGTTCGAGCCGATCGAGAAGAAGGCGACCTCGGTAAAAGCCTCAGGAGCGATCGCCACCGACGGCACCTCGACCATGATGCCGAGCGGCGGCATTTTTTGCGCGACGCCGCGCGCGGTAAGCGCGGCCTGCTCTTCCGCGAAGAGCGCGGCGGCACGTTCATACTCGTCCCTAACGGCGACCATCGGGAACATCACCTTCAGATTGCCATGCACGGCGGCGCGCAGCAGCGCCCTGATCTGCAGCCGAAAAACCTCCGGTCTTGCCAGCGACAGCCTGATGCCGCGCAGGCCAAGGAACGGATTAGCTTCCGCCACGGTGAAGCCCGGCACCGGCTTGTCGCCGCCGGCGTCGACGGTGCGAATGGTCACCGGTCTGCCTTCAGCCCATTCGAGCACCTTGCGGTAGGCGCGATACTGCGTTTCCTCGTCCGGCAGCGTTTTGCCGAACAGGAACTCGGTTCGCATCAGCCCGACGCCGTCGCAGGTCGAGACATCGATGTTGTCGACATCGGACGGATCGACGATGTTGACCTGCACCCGCACCGCCGTGCCGGCTTTCGTCACCGCCGGCCGGGCCAAAAAAGTTTCCGCCCTGTCGCGACGCGCCGCGAAAGACGACGATGATCGCCGGAACGCCTCGACCTCTGCCCTTGATGGCGCCAATATGATGCCGCCATGCTCGGCATCAAGCAGGGCGACGCCGGCAAGATGAGCCGGCGAAGTACCGAGCCCGACTGCCCCAAGCCCCACGACCATCGGCACGCCGCGCGAGCGCGCCAGCATGGCGACATGGCTGGCGGCACTGCCCGCTTTCAGTGCGATGCCGCCGCCGGAACTCCAGTCGGTTTCGAGAAAGCGCGTCGGCGCGATGTCCTCGCCGTAGAAGATAGCTCCTGCCGGCGCCGCAGGGTCGCTGTCCTCGGTCAGCGCGCGCAGCACCTGGTCTCTGATGTCGCGCATGTCGGCGGCGCGCGCCCGGAAATAATCCTGGTCTGACGTTTCGTAGCCTACAATTTCGGCGTCGAGCGCCTGCCGCCAGGCCGCATCGGCCGGCTGGCCGGCGGCAATCGCGGCAAAGGCCGGGCCGGTCAGCGCATCGTCATCCAGCATGGCGAGCTGGAATTCGAGAATGTCGGCGGCGTCGCCCTTGGTCGCTTCGATCAGCGTCGCAAGCCGGCCTGTCGCTGCCGTGATTGCCGTTTCGAGCGCGAGCCTCTCGTCCGCGGCGGTCGCCTTACGGCCATAGCGCGCGACAACCGGATCGAGGTTGAATAGCGGCCCTTCGGCATAGCCGGCCGAAGCCGAAATCCCCTGCAGCCTAAGCGGTTCGGGCATGGTCCACGCCCTCGTCGAAATCGCGCCGCACCAGCTCGACCAGCGCGCCGACCGCCTCGCCGGCGCCGTCACCCCTCGCTCGGATATGCAGCACCGTCCCTTTCGGCGCCTTGGCGGCCATCACCTTGACGATGCTCTTGGCATCGAACCAGGGCCCGTTGGCGGCGAGCGCCACTTCGACTTCGGCCGAAAATGTTTTGGCGAGCTTGGTGAACTTCACCGAAGGGCGCGCATGCAGGCCCACCTCATGGCTGATCAGGACGGTGGCTTCTGCGGATGCCGACATGCTGTCAAAATTCCTGTTATTCACGATGGCGACAATTCGTGTGCCGTCGCCACCACTTCCCTGAGCGAAGCGCCGCCGGAAGCCTCCGTCGCCGCCATCACCGCGCCCTCGACGATCGGCGCATTGCAGACGATGATCTTGTGCGCACGCGGCTCGCCGATCATCTCGACCGCCATCTCGCTGTTGGTCTCGGCGCCGCCGAGATCCACGAGTATGGCGACACCCGCCTCCGACCAGGCCTTGTTGATGGCGCCCATGATCGCCTCGACATTGGTTCCCAGCCCGCCATGGCCGTTTCCGCCGCACCATGCAAGCGGCACTTCGTCGCCGACCATCTGGCGCACCATGTCGGCCGTGCCCTCGGCGACCAGCGGTGAATGCGATACGATAACGATGCCGACATTGCTCATGCGTGCCCCTCGATGGTCTCAGTGACAGCCCGCACCAGAAGCGCGACCGAGCGCCCGCCGGCATCCATATGGCCGATCGAGCGTTCGCCGAGAAACGAAGCGCGTCCGCGCAACGCCTTCATTGGCACGGTGGCATCGGCCGCACTGTCCGCGACATCGGCGATTTCCGCCTCGGTTTTTCCCTGCAGCAGGGCGTCATGCACTGGCTGCAGCACGTCGAGCATGGTCTTTTGCCCGACCTGCGACTTGCCCCTGGCTGCCACCGCCTCGATTGCCTTGCCGAAAGCCATAGCCAGATTGGCGCGATCCGGCTCTGCGGAAATCTCCTTGCCGAGCGCCATGAACAGCGTCCCGAACAGCGGGCCCGAGGCTCCGCCGACGGTCATCACCAGCTTGGTGCCGATCGCCTTTAGCGCCTCCGGCAATGGCTTTGCCGCAAACGCCTCGGCCTCCGCCCGCACTGCCTCGAAGCCGCGCTTCATGTTCAGCCCATGGTCGCCGTCGCCGATCGCCTGGTCGAGCGCGGTCAGTTCGTCCGCGTGGGCGGCAATCGTGTCGGCGGTGACGGATATCAGTGTCTTCAGGTCAACCTTGACCATCGTCCCAGTCTTGACCATCGTCCCAGCGCTCATCGGTTTGCAATCCTATTGCCGGCCTGGTCGAAGAACAGCGGCGCCCGGTAACGGATAATCACCCTGTCGCCCTTTTCCAATTGGATGTCGGGGTCGGTCAGCGTCACCAGCTTTTTGCTTCCCACCGTCACATGCAGGTGGTTCTGGTCGCCCAAATGTTCGACCCAGTTAACAACGCCGTCGGCGGGGCCGTTCGATGCCTTGCCGATCGACAGATGTTCTGTACGCGCGCCGATCGTTTTGGTTCCCGCCGGCATATCGCCATCCGGCAGCAGGCCGGTCGGCAACAGATTGATCGCCGGTTGGCCGAGCCTTGCGGCGACATGAAGGTTTGCCGGCTCCGAGTAGATGGTGCGTGGCGTGCCGATCTGCACCAGCACGCCGTCGGCGAGAATTCCGATGCGATCGGCCATCGTCATCGCTTCGATCTGGTCGTGCGTAACATAAAGCATGGTGGCGCCGAGCTCGGCCTGGATGCGCTTGAGCTCGAGCCGGAGGTCGGCGCGCAGCTTGGCATCGAGCGACGACAGCGGCTCGTCCATCAGATAGATCGAGGGCTTGCGCACCAGGGCGCGCCCGATAGCGACGCGCTGCATCTCGCCGCCGGAAAGCTTGGTGGAGCGGTTGTTCAGCTTGTGGTGGATACGCACCATCTTGGCCACATCCTCGACGCGGCGGCGCACCGCGTCCTCGCCCAGCCGCCGCGCAGGCGAGCGCAGTGGAAAGGCCAGGTTGTCGTAGACCGACAGATGCGGATAGAGCGAATATTGCTGGAAGACGAAGGCCGTGTCGCGCTCGGCCGGCGACAACATTGTCGCATCGCGGCCGCCGATATGGATCGAGCCCATATCCGGCCGTTCCAATCCGGCGATCAGCCGCAGCGTGGTCGTCTTGCCGGCGCCGGTCGGGCCGAGCAGCACGACGAATTCGCCATCGGCGACGTGCAGATCGAGAGTATCAACGGCGACATGTTCGCCGAAGCTCTTGGTCACGCCTTTGATCTGCACGTCAGCCATGATGCGCTCTTCCCTGGGAAGCCCCGTCATGGATTGCGGTTCGCACCGCGCGGCCGGAGCCCTTCTCGAACAGCGACAGCCGTGCGCTGCTCAGCGCTAGGCCGACATGGTCGCCCGCATTGAGCCGGATTTCGGCCGGCACCCGCGCCTTGATGATGCCGCCGGATGTCTCCACCGCAACGATCTGCGTGGTGCCGAGATATTCGGTGCCATAGATGGTGCCGCGCAGCTTCGACGCGTCGTCGAAGCGGATATGTTCCGGTCGGATGCCGAGCGCCATCTCGGCCGGCGCGATGTCCTCGCGCACCTCCGGCACCGCCACTTTGGCGCCTTGCACCACGATCTCCCTGGCGCCCTTTGAAAGCCCGCCGCCGAAGCCGAGAAAATTCATCGGCGGCGAGCCGATGAAATCGGCGACGAAAATGGTCGCCGGCCGGTCGTAGATTTCGCGTGGCGTGCCGAACTGCTCGATGACGCCGTGGTTCATCACCGCGATCTTGTCGGCCATCGACATCGCTTCCATCTGGTCATGCGTGACGTAGACAGTGGTGGCGTGGATGCGGTTGTGCAGTTCGCGCAGCTCGTGGACCATGAGATCGCGGAATTCGGTATCGAGCGTGCCGAGCGGCTCGTCCATCAGGAAGCATTTTGGCCGCCGCACGATGGCGCGGCCGAGCGCGACGCGCTGGCGATCACCGCCGGCAAGGCCGGAGACCGATTTGTTGAGCAGATGGTCGATGCGCAACAGCTTCGCCGTCTCTTCGACGCGCTGGCGGATTTCGATGCCGGGCATGCCTTGTGCCAACAGCGGGAAACCGATGTTCTTGCGCACATTCATATGCGGATAGAGCGCGAACAGCTGGAAGACGAAGGCGATGTCGCGCTCACGGGCACGCCGCATGGTGACGTCCTCGCCACCGAGCAGGATCTTGCCGCCGGTCGGCAGTTCGAGCCCGGCAATCATGCGCAACGTCGTCGTCTTGCCGCAACCCGACGGTCCCAGCATGACGAAGAACTCGCCATCCCCGACGACGAAGTTGGAATCCTGCACGGCGACGAAATCGCCGAATGCCTTTCTCAGATGCTCGACGCGAATCTCGGCCATCGTCTACTCCGGAAACTTCGAGACGATGATGAACATCGCCGTGCCGGCAAGCATGGTGATGAACGAATAGGTGTAGAGCGCGAGCGCGAAGGGCTGGAACAGCATCAGGAAGCCGATGGCGATGATCGCGGTAGCGATATTCTCCATCAGTCCGCGCCTGGCCCATGCCGGCCAGCGCGACTTGCGTTTTGCGGGTTGGGTCAGGCTCATTTGCGCACCGCGCCGAAGGTGATGCCGCGCAGCAACTGCTTGCGAAGCAGGATGGTGAACACCAGGATCGGCACCAGGAAGATCGTCGTGCCCGCGGCGACCGCCGGCCAGTCCTGGCCGCCTTCGCCGATGATGGTGGGGATGAAGGGCGGTGCGGTCTGCGCCGTGCCCGAGGTCAGCAGTGCTGCGAACGCATACTCGTTCCAGGCGAAGATCAGGCAGAAGATGGCTGTCGCGGCAATCCCGGTGGTCGCCTGCGGCAGAACGGTGCGCCAGAAGGCTTGCAGCCGCGTATAGCCGTCGATCATCGCCGCTTCCTCGTACTCGCGCGGGATCTCGTCAATGAAGCCCTTCAGCAGCCACACCGCCAGCGACACATTGACCGCCGTGTAGAGCAGGATCATGCCGAGTGCGGTGTCCGACAGGCCAAGCTCGCGGTACATCAGGTAGATGGGAATAGCGACCGCGATCGGCGGCATCATCCGTGTCGACAGGATGAAGAACAGGAGGTCGTCGGCCAGCGGCACCTTGAAGCGCGAGAAGCCATAGGCCGACAACGTGCCGAGGAACACCGCGCAGAAGGTCGAGCCGAAGGCGATGATCAGCGAATTGACGAAGCGCGGCATGAAGTTGGACGGGCCGGCGATCACCATGTTGCGCTTGCGCACGGTCTCGTCGCAGACGCCCGTCGCCGGTCCCAGCGAGTTGATGTATTCCGGTGTCTGCCGGGTGCGGGTCGAGAACAAATTGCAGTAGCCCTCGAGGCTCGGCTGGAACAGGATCTTTGGCGGATAGGCGATCGAGTCCGGCGGTGTCTTGAAGCTGGTTGCGAAGATCCACAGCAGCGGCACGATCGAGATCAGCGCGTAAAGCACGATGATCGTGCCGGCGACGCGCTTCGACGTGGCCGAGGGTGCGACGACCGAATGGGCTGACGTCAGGCTCATCTCTGCTTCACCTTGTTGAGCGCCTTGACGTAGATGTTGGCCAGCCCAAATACCGCAACGAACAGGATGATGGCGAAGGCTGAGGAATAGCCCGTCCGCCAGCTTTCGAAGGCCTGCCGCTTCAGCGTGATCGAGGCGACCTCGGTGGTCGATCCCGGTCCGCCGCCGGTGAGCAGGTTGACCATGTCGAACATCTTGAAGTTCTCGATGCCGCGGAACAGCACCGCCAGCATGATGAACGGCAGCGCCATCGGCAGCGTGATCGACCAGAACTGCCGCCAGTTGGAGGCACGGTCGACCTCGGCCGCCTCGTAGATGTATTCGGGGATCGAACGCAGCCCGGCGAGGCAGATCAGCATCACGTATGGCGTCCACATCCAGGTGTCGACGATGACGATCGACCACGGCGCAAGCGAGACGTTGGAGAGCATGCCGATCTGCGTCGCCGGAATGCCGGTGACGAACGAGATGGCATAGGCGAACAGGCCGATCTGCGGCTCGTAGAGGAAGCGCCAGAAATTGCCGACAACTGCCGGCGACAGCATCATCGGCACCAGAATGATCGTCGTCCAGAAGGCGTGGCCGCGAAACTTCCGGTCAATCAGCCAGGCGAGGGTAAAACCGATCAGCGTCTGCAGGAGAATGGTCCAGAACACGAAATGCGCCGTCGTCTGCATGGCGATCCAGATGTCCTGGTCGCCGAGGATGCGTTTGTAATTGGCAAGGCCGACATTCCTGACGACCTCATTGGGGCGATTGGCGCGGTAGTTGGTGAAGGACAGATAGATCGCCCAGAACAGCGGGAAGATGTTGATGGCGAGAAGCAAGAGGATCGTCGGCGAGATGAACAGCCAGGCGAGGCCCTTGTCGCTGATGCCCCGGACCTTGCGGGCCAACGGCTCAGGCGTAGCCCGGGCAACGCTGTCCGCAGTCCGATTGAGCATGGTCAGTCCCGCTTCGGTCACTTGGGTTCGTCTCGACAATGGAATTTATCTGAACTGTGTCCCGTGCCAAGGGTGGCACGGGACACGCGGTCGTGGCTCGGGAGGAGCCGGTTAGGTCTTGCCCCAATTACATTTTGCCATCGTCCTGGAAGACCTCGGTCCAGTCCTTGACCAGGCCATCGAGCGCATCCTTGGCCGACCCCTGGCCGGCGACGACGTAATCATGGAAGCGCTTCTGCGACGCCTGCAGCAGCGGCGCATAGCTGGGCTCTGCCCAAAAATCCTTCACGATGGCCATGGAGTCGAGGAAGGTCTGCGCGTAAGGCTGGCTGGCCGGGAAGCCTGGATCTTTGACGACTGCGTTGAGGCAGGAAAAGCCGCCGAGCGACCACCATTTGGCCTGAACATCCTTGTTGGCGAACCACTTGATGTATTTGAGCGCAGCCTCCTGCTTGTCGGAGTAAGAGACCACCGAGATGCCCTGGCCGCCAAGCTGGGCGAATTGATCGCCATCGGGCCCCTTGGGATTGGCGAAATAACCAATCTTGTCGCCGCCGACATTTTCGTCCTTCTGCAGGCCTGGCCAGGTAAAGGCGAAGTTCATGTGCATCGCCACCTGGCCGGATTTGAAGGCGTCGACGCCTTCGCCCATGTAGCTGTTCGAGGCCCCGGGAGGCGTGCAGCAGTCATAGAGCGCCTTGTAGAACTCCAGACCCTTCACCGATTTCTCGGAATTGACGAAACCGTCCATCTCGTAGGGCTTGTCGGGGTTCTCATATTTGAAGCCGAAGCTGTAGAGCACGTCCATGGCGCCCATGGTGATGCCTTCGGAGCCGCGCTCGGTATAGATCGACGCGCCATAGACCGTCTTGCCGTCGATCTCGCGCTTCTGGAAGAACTCGGCGATCTGCTTCAGCTGGTCGAAGGTCGTCGGCGCGGCGAGATCCCAGTCGTACTTTTCCTTGAATTCCTTCTGCAGTTCCGGCTTGGAGAACCAGTCCTTGCGGTAGGTCCAGCCGACGACGTCGCCCATTGCAGGCAGCGCCCAGTAGCTCGGCGTGTTCTTCGGCCATTCGGAATAGCCGACGACGGTCGCCGGCACGAAGTCGTCCATGCTGATCTTCTCCTTGTCGAAGAAGTCGTTCAGCTTGACGTAGTGGCCGTTCTCGGCGGCGCCGCCGATCCACTGGCTGTCGCCGATGATCAGGTCGCACAGCTTGCCCTTGGAATTCAGTTCGTTGAGAAAGCGGTCGGCATAGTTGGTCCACGGCACGAATTCGAATTTCATGCCGATGCCGGTTTCCTTGGTGAAATCCTTTGATAATTCGACAAGCGCGTTGGCCGGGTCCCAGGCTGCCCAGCAAAGCGTCAGATCTTCAGCCTGCGCGACATTCGAAACGGCGGTCGACGCAAACATCGCCGATGTCAGTCCCAACGTCAGTTTCAAGGTCGATTTCATGCCTTCCTCCCATTTGCGAAACACGCCCGGATGACGGTTTCAAAAACCTCAACCCCTCCTCAGGGGTCTAAACATATCGACGCGGTTGAGCGGCGGATGTTTAGTAATTTGTTTAGTGATGCAATTTTTACTAAACAAGGCAAGCGAATTCGTCGCTGCGCTGCAGCATAGCGCATCGGTCGCTGGTTCAGGAAAGGCGCGTGTCAGATCGTTCGGCGCGCGGGTGCGCTCATTTGACCGTTTTGGTGCTCACCGTCACCGGCCGGATCACTGGGGCGGGCGGCAGCAGGGCGCGGATATCGGCGAAGGGGAAGATCGGTTCGAAGCGGAAGGCCTCAGCGAAGGAACCGGCCGCGCCATTGCACTGGCCGGCGCGAAACGCGTTCTGCGTGCGCGCCGCATCGACGAAACGTTCGGGATCCTGCGACTGATGCGCCCGGATCGCCATCGCCTTGAGCTCGAAATGCCCGGAGATATCGACATAGTGCGTCGGCGAAAAACCGGTGCCGCCGAGCGTATCGGCGTGCAGCACCGGGACAGCGAAGGACGCCGCGATGCGCACGCCGTCCGACAGCGCACGGTGGTCGCCATGATAGTCGTTCGGCGCATGGGTGATCGCCAGATCCGGCCTGATATCACCGATCAGCGTCTTCAGCGCCGCGATCAGCGCGGCATCGGCAACCAGCGCGCCGTCCGGAAAATCGAGGAAGTGCGATGTTGCGCCAAGCAGGTCCGCCGCCACAGCCGCTTCCTCGCGGCGGGCGCGGGCGAGTGATCCCGGATCGCCCTTCCCGCCCTTGGCGCCATCCGTGGCTATCGCAAAAACCAGTTCTGCGCCTTGTGCGGCATAGGCCGCCATCGTACCGAACATGAAGATCTCGATATCGTCCGGATGCGCACCGAGTGCCAGTATCTTCACTCTGCTCTCTCCCTGGAATCGGAATAACGGGACGAACGGAATTCTGCTCGCTCTGCTCGCCTACGCAAGCTGTTCATGCAACGATGCCGTTGTCAAAAGCCTGGGCAGATCGCGCCGACGCAATACTTGCAGATCCTCTGGCGGTGATCCTGCGCGCTTTCTCCAGGAATATCCGGATCTTCTGTCGCCAGATCTTCTGTCGCCAGATCTTCTGTCGCTTGTCGGTCTCGCCGTCGTCGGCGGCTCGGGCCTTGTGACGATGGTGCGCGAGGAGGTGAGGCTCGACACGGTGCGCTGGAACCCGTTCTCACGGACCCGGTTTTGAGTTGGCCCGTTGCCGGTTGCGCGGCGATCGCCACGGCTGATATGCGGGCGCTGCGGATCCGCCGCAATTGGATGGATGCATCCTTGGAACAATGACCAGAAAACCCTTGCCGGAGCTTCCGGTCTCCGCCGTGATGCCGGCGCTCAGTGAAGCGCTCGGTCATGGCAACAGCGCCGTGCTGGTGGCGCCGCCCGGCGCCGGCAAGACGACGCTGGTGCCGCTGGCGCTGCTCGAAGCGGCGTGGCTCGGCACGGGAAAGATCATTCTGCTCGAGCCGCGCCGGCTCGCTGCCCGCGCCGCTGCCCGCCGTATGGCCGAACTGCTCGGGGAGGAACCCGGCGAGACGGTCGGCTATGCCATGCGTATGGAAAACCGCACTTCTGCGAGGACAAGGATCCTCGTCGTCACAGAAGGCGTGCTGTCGCGGATGATCCTCGACCATCCGGAGCTGCCCGGCGTCTCGGCTGTTTTCTTCGACGAGTTCCACGAGCGCTCGCTCGACGGTGATTTTGGTCTGGCGCTGGCGCTTGACGTGCAAGGTGCGCTGAGGCCCGATCTGCGATTGCTGGTAATGTCGGCGACGCTCGATGGCGCGCGCGTCGCGCGGCTGCTTTCCGGCGCCACGGTGATCGAGAGCGAGGGCCGCGCCTTTCCCGTCGACATCCGCTATGACGAGCGGCCGGCCGGCGCGGCAATAGAGGACGCCATGGCCAAGGCGATCCGCGCCGCCCTTGCCGATGAGAGCGGCAGCGTGCTCGCCTTCCTGCCCGGCCAGCGCGAGATCGAGCGCACGGCCGAGCGGCTGCAAGACCGCGTCAGTGCCGACACCGACATCGTGCCGCTCTACGGCATGCTCGATAACAAGGCACAGGACGCCGCGATCAAGCCAGCGCCGTCCAGCCGCCGCAAGGTGGTGCTGGCGACGTCGATCGCCGAAACTTCGATCACCATCGACGGCGTGCGCGTCGTCATCGATTCCGGCCTGTCGCGGCTGCCGCGCTACGAGCCAGCCAGCGGCCTGACGCGGCTGGAGACGGTGCGGGTTAGCAAAGCCTCCGCCGACCAGCGCGCCGGCCGCGCCGGCCGCACGCAGCCGGGCGTCGCCATCCGGCTATGGCGGGCCGAGCAGACGGCGGCACTTCCCGCCTTCACCCCGCCGGAAATCCTCGAGGCGGACCTTTCCGGCCTTCTGCTCGACTGCGCCGCCTTCGGTGTCGCCGACCCGGTGAGCCTTTCGTTCCTTGATCCGCCACCGGCCCCGGCGCTCAATGAGGCAAGGGCGCTGCTGCGTGCGCTCGACGCCATCGACGAGGCAGGGCGCCTGACGGAATCGGGTGCTGCGATGCGCAGGCTGGCACTGCCGGTGCGGCTCGCTCACATGGTCGCCGAGGCGGCAAAAACCGGCCAGGCGTTCGAGGCGGCCATGCTCGCCGTGCTGCTCACCGAGCGTGGCCTTGGAGGCGACGGCGCCGACCTCGAACGGCGGCTGATGCGGTTTCGATCCGAAAGATCGCCGCGCGCCACGGCTGCGCGGCAGCTCGCCGAGCGGCTAGCGAAACAGGCCTCACCCTCCCCCTCGAGGGGAGGGTCGATCCGCGAAGCGGAGCGGGGTGGGGTGGGGTCGGGCACGCCATCGCCGCGCCCCCCCCCCCCGCCCCCCCCCGGGGGGGGCGGGGGCCCCCCCCCCCCCCCCCCCCCCCCGCGCGCGGTCGCCGCCCCCCCCCCGCGCCCATGCCCCCCCCCCCCGGCCGGGGCGGCGCCCCCCGCCCCCGCCCGCCCCGGGGGTGGGGTGGGGTCGGGCACGCCATCGCCGACCCCACCCCGTCTCCCTCGCCTTGCTGGGCAAGGCTCACTCGCCGACCCTCCCCGCAAGGGGGAGGGTAGCAGCGCCGGCGCGCTCCTCATCCATGCCTGGCCGGACCGCGTCGCCAAGGCGCGCGGCGAGCGCGGCCGTTTCGTGCTGGCCAACGGTTCGGGCGCCATGCTCGACGCCGCCGATCCGCTGGCGGGGGCGGCCTGGCTCGTCGTCGCCGATCTGCAGGGCAAGGCGCAGAACGCCCGCATCACGGCAGCGGCGGCGATAGACGAGGCCGACATTCGCGATTCGCTTGCCGACGAGATCGAGACCAGCCGCGAAACCGGTTTCGACCGCGACAGGCGCGCAGTGCGCGTGCGTGAAACCGTTCGCCTCGGCGCCATCACCCTGTCCGAACGCATGCTGCCGGCGCCGGCCGGCGTCGACGCGGATCGCGCGATCCTTGACGCCTTGCGCGAACACGGCCTGTCGCTTTTGCCGTGGGGCAAGGAAGCGGAAACGTTGCGCCAACGGCTCGGCTGGCTGCATCGCGGCCTCGGCGCGCCCTGGCCCGATGTTTCCGACGCGGCGCTCGTCGACCGCCTCGACGATTGGCTGCTGCCCTTCCTCTCCGGCGCAGCGTCCTTTGCCGCGATCGATCCGGGCGTGCTCTCGGCCGGCCTCATGGCATTGGTGCCGCACGATCTCCAGCGCAGGATCGAGGCACTGGCGCCGACCCATTTCGACGCTCCCTCGGGCAGCCGCGTGCCGATCCGCTATGACGGTGAATGGCCGGTGCTGGCGATCCGCGTCCAGGAGCTGTTTGGTCTCGACCGGCATCCCGCAATCGCCAACGGCACCGTACCGCTGACGCTCGAGCTTTTGTCGCCGGCGCACCGGCCGATCCAGACGACCCGCGACCTGCCCGGCTTCTGGCGCGGCTCCTGGGTCGATGTGCGGGCCGACATGCGTGGCCGCTACCCCCGGCACGTCTGGCCGGAGAACCCGCTTCTCGCCACCGCCACCAGCCGCGCCAAACCGCGGGGGACCTAGCCTTTATCCTTTTCCGGCTATAAATCCTTGGCCATGATAAACATCCTGCGGGCGCCCGACTTCCAGCAAAGCCAGCGGCTGCGCCTCAACACGCTGATCAGACTGCGCTGGCTTGCCATCGTCGGCCAGAGCCTGGCGGTTATCGTCGTTGCCTATGGGCTGAAGTTCCCGCTGCCCGTCAGCCCCTGCTTCGCGCTGATCGCCTGTTCGGCCTGGATGAACCTGTTGCTGACCTTCCGTTATCCGGCGGCGCATCGGCTGACCCCGCTCCCGGCTTTTGCCATCCTGACCATCGACAGCCTGCAGCTTGCCGGCCTGCTCTATCTGACCGGCGGCCTCACCAATCCGTTTTCAGTGCTGGTGACCGTGCCCGTCGTCATCTCGGCGACGTCGCTGCCGCTGCGCCTGACCGCCATCCTCGGCGCGCTGGTGATGGTGGCGGCGAGCCTGCTGGTCTTCTTCCATCTGCCGCTGCCCTGGTACGAGGGCGCGCCGCTGGAGATGCCGTTCATCTATGTCGCCGGCATCTGGATGGCGGTGTTTTCCTCGATCGCCTTCACCGCGATCTACGCCTTCCGCGTGGCCGAGGAAGCCCGGCTGCTCGCCAACGCGCTGACCGCCACCGAGCTGGTGCTGCAGCGTGAGCAGCATTTGTCGGCGCTGGACGGCCTTGCCGCCGCCGCCGCGCATGAGCTCGGCACGCCGCTTGCCACCATCACGCTTGTCGCCAAGGAGATGGAGAAGGCGCTCCGCAACGATCCGAAATACGGCGAGGACGTGACGCTGCTGCGCTCGCAGAGCGAGCGTTGCCGCGAAATCCTCAAGCGCCTGACCAGCCTGTCTTCCGAGGGCGAGGCGCATCTCTCCCGCATGCCGCTAACTTCGCTGGTCGAGGAGATGACGGCCCCGCACCGCGATTTCGGCATCTCGATCAAGCTTCGCCCCGGCGAGCGCATCGGCCCCGAACCGGTCGGACGGCGCAATCCCGGCGTCATCTACGGCCTCGGCAATCTGGTCGAGAACGCCGTCGATTTTGCCCGCAAGGCCGTCACCGTGCGCTGGAGCTGGAACGAGGCTGCCGTCACCTTCTCGATCACCGACGACGGGCCGGGTTTCCCTCCCGAAATCATCGACCGCATCGGCGAGCCCTATATGTCGACGCGCCAGGGCACCGAGGCCGGCGGCGGCCTGGGACTGGGGCTTTTCATAGCCAAGACCTTGCTTGAACGCTCGGGGGCTACGCTCGATTTCCGCAATTCAAACGAACCGGGCGAGGGCGCCGTCGTGCAGATATCGTGGCCGCGCAGCGTCTTCCTCAATCCTGAATCGGCTTCGGCCACCATGTTTGACACGGCTTGAATTGGACAATAGCGCTCCAAAACTATATTTGCGTAAAAATCAGGTAGCAGGAACTTCAAGACGATGAACGGCGACGAACCGATTGGCGCAATGGTTGAAGGCGAGGACACCTCGCTGTTGATCGTCGACGACGACAAGCCGTTCCTCACGCGCCTTGCCCGCGCCATGGAAACCAGGGGTTTCGTGGTCGAGACGGCCGAGAGCGTCGAGGAGGCGGTGGCCAAGGCGCGCGCCAACCCGCCCGCCTATGCCGTGGTCGACATGCGGCTCGCCGACGGCAACGGCCTCGACGTCGTCGCCGCCATCCGCGAGAAGCGCGACGACGCCCGCGCCATCATCCTCACCGGCTACGGCAACATCGCCACCGCGGTGACGGCGGTGAAGCTGGGAGCCATCGACTATCTGTCGAAGCCGGCCGATGCCGACGACATTTTCGCGGCCCTTACCCGCACGGCGGGTGAACGCGCCGCACCGCCTGAAAACCCGATGTCGGCCGACCGGGTGCGCTGGGAGCACATCCAGCGCGTCTACGAAATGTGCGATCGCAACGTCTCCGAGACCGCCCGCCGGCTCAACATGCATCGCCGTACGCTGCAGCGGATACTCGCCAAGCGCGCGCCGCGCTGACGCCTGACCGAGCCGAAGGTTCGCGTCGGCGTTTCGCTGGGGATCATGCGCAAAATCAAAGTGCTACAGCGTCCTTTGCCCGCCCTAAAGGATACGCGCTGTAGAGACTTGCCCTGCCATTGGTGTTTGCGCATCATCGCACGAGGCGACACCGGCCCCGCCGGCCGATAGGACGGAGACGACATGCAGGACCAGAAGCCGCGGCCGATCTCCATTTTTCGCGAATTCCTAGCCAGCGAGGCGGCAGGCGGCATCGTCCTGATGGCAGCCGCGGCATTGGCCCTGGTCGTCGCCAATTCGCCGCTGGCCGAAACCTATTTCGATGCCCTTCACGCCTATCTGGGACCCCTCAGCGTATCGCACTGGATCAATGACGGCCTGATGGCCGTGTTCTTCCTGCTGGTCGGCCTGGAGATCAAGCGCGAGATGCTGGACGGCCAGCTCTCGACCTGGCCACGCCGCGCCCTGCCCGGCATCGCCGCTGCCGGCGGCATGCTGGTGCCAGCACTTGTCTATGTCGCCGTCAACCGGGACAACCCAGCCGCTCTGTCCGGCTGGGCGATCCCGACCGCCACCGACATCGCGTTTGCGCTTGGCGTGCTGTCGCTGCTCGGCAGCCGCGTGCCGGGGTCGCTGAAGGTATTCCTCACCGCGCTCGCCATCATCGACGACCTTGGCGCCGTGATGATCATCGCGGTGTTCTACACGAGCGGCCTGTCGCTCGCCTATCTCGGCGCTGCCTTCGCCGTCATCGCTCTACTCGTCGTTCTCAACCGCATGAAGGTGCTGACGCTGCTGCCCTATCTGTTGCTTGGTGTCGTCCTGTGGGTGCTGGTGCTGAAATCGGGCGTCCATGCCACGCTCGCCGGCGTGGCGCTGGCCCTGACCATACCTTTGAAAATCACCCCGGGCATCAGCCAAGACTCAGACCATTCACCACTGCACCGGCTTGAGCACGGTCTGCACAGGATAGTGCCGTTCGTCGTCGTCCCGATCTTCGGCTTCGCCAATGCCGGCGTCTCGCTCGCCGGCCTGAGCGCAGCCACCCTGATCGAGCCGCTGACGCTGGGCGTCGCCGCCGGCCTCGTCGCCGGCAAGCTGGTCGGCGTGTTCGGTTCTTCCGCGCTTGCCATCCGGCTCGGCCTTGCCGATCTGCCGGTCAATGCCGGCTGGCTGCACATGGTCGGCATTTCGCTGCTCTGCGGCATCGGCTTCACCATGAGCCTGTTCATCGGCCTGCTCGCCTTTGCCAGCAACGTCGAGCTGCAGGACGCAGTCAAGGTCGGCATCCTGGCCGGCTCCTTCATCGCCGCGATCCTCGGCGCCGCCGTGCTGCTGATCGCGCCGGCGGCGGGCGAGGCGGAACCGGACTAGACCGGCGGCAGGCCGAAGGCTGCAAACAGTTCGGGCCCGAGCGGCGGTACATAGATCGTCAGGGAAACGATTTTGCGGTCGGCGGGCTCAATGACATGCAGCGAGTGGGGTCGCCATACACGGTCACGATGGTCCAGTGCATAGACCCCGACAGCGGGCTGGCCGTTGGCTCGGGTGGCCACCGTGCGATAGCCGGCAAAATTGCCCCACACGGTCTCGATGAAATCGCGGATCGCCTTGCGCCCTTGGTACCATTCCCGCCATGGCGGCATGTGGTAGGTGGCGTCCTCCCTCAAGAGTTCGATGAAGCCGTCGAGGTTGGCGGTCTGCCAGGCACGCATGTAGCGTTCGAGCAGCAGGCCCTCCTCCGGACTGGACCGTGACCGCTGCACGGGGCGTCCCTGAGGGTATCGCTCGCCAAGCGTTGCGCGGGCCCGCTGCAAGGCGCTGTTGATCGAAGCGGCCGATCCACCCAGCAATTGCGCCGTCTCGACCGCAGACCACCCCAGCACGTCGCAAAGCAACAGGGCGGCCCGCTGCCTGGGCGGCAGAAGCTGGATCGCAGCGACGAAGGCAAGTTGCACCGCTTCACGGGTCTCGTAGCGCGCTTCCGGGCCGGGCTCGCCGTCAACGAGGTCCGGAAGCTCGGCGTCCGGATAGGGCTCCAGCCAGGTGAGCTCGGCAGGCCCGCCGACGGCCCGCCCGTTGGAGGGCGGCCGTTCGGGTTGCTGGAGAATGCGATGCGCCGTCGACCTCGCCTTGATGGCGTTGAGGCAGCTATTGGTGGCGATTGTGTAGAGCCAGCCGCGAACCGAGCCTCGTCCGTCGAACTGCGACCGTGCGCGCCACGCCCGCAGGAAAGTGTCCTGCACGAGGTCGTCCGCCTCGTGCAACGAGCCCATCATCCGGTAGCAGTGGAGCTTGAGCTCGCGGCGATGAGCCACTGTCAAGCGCTCGAAGGCCAGCCGATCGAGGACCGGCAGGCCCAATGGCTCAACAGGGCCAGGAGCGTCTGTCATAGGAAGCCCGCGGTGCTGAAGTCGGCTGGCATCCTGCGCGCCTCATGCCGCCGCCGCAAGTCCGCTGCCGCTCACCACGAAGGAGCAGCCCTGCGCTTGGCCGGTGGCGAGCGCGACTACAGCCCGTGCGACATCGGCCGGCGTCTGCATGTCGGTCATGCCCGCCAGGAAGTCCGCCGGGCTAATGCCCATATAGGCCGAAATGCCGTCGATGCCGCGATCGCCGACGCCGGTGCCCGGCATGATGCGCGCCGGCGAAAGCGCCATGAAACGCAGGCCGAAACCAAGTCGGTCCGATTCCTTCTGGCTATGACCGGCGAGGAACAGCTGCATGCGTTTTGCGCCGGCATAGCCGCCAGAGTTCGGCGGCCCGCCGCTGAATGCCGCGCCGCTGGAGATCAGAACCACCCGGCTCCCCGGCTTGAGCCGACCCTGGAGTGCCGCCTTGCAGAACAGGAACGATGCCTTGACGTCCATTTCCCAGTTTGCCGAGAAGTCCTCCCAGCTCTGTTCCTGGACGGGCGCGGACGGAGCGAGGGCGCCGGCGCAGATCACTAGGACGTCTGGTTCAAGCGCGGCGAAAACCGCATCGGGTGCGGTCTCTTTGGTGGCGTCGACCGCCAGCGTCTTCACACGTGACGTCTCCCGGGAGAGCTGTTTCAGGGCTTCTGTGCCACGAGCAACTGCAAGCACTGTTGCCCCTTCGCCAAGCGCGGCTTCCACGATCGAGCGGCCGACACCCCGGCTTCCTCCGATGACGACGACATTCTGACCTTGTAACGATCCCATGGATCACCTCTCTTTCCGCCACCGGACCATTCCAGCGCCTATTGATCAGGACAGCGCAGGCAGGCGGAAATCATCGGTGCAAGATCAAAAATCATCTCGAGGGGATCGGCAGGCCCGCAGAAAGGCACGGTCCGATGCCAACGCTGGGTGGCGACGTGCGAGGCTTGTCGCCGACCGGCGCACTCCTATTCGCTTTCACCGTCCAGCGCTGGCACCGCCACACCGGCGAGTTCCGCCGCGAGCAGCCGCGATGCACCCGCTCGCGCGATCCTCAGCATCAGCGCCTTGCGCGTTGCCGCGGCCATGCGGTGCTCGGGCGCATCGCGCAGGATTTCGGCGCCGTAGCCGTCGGAGAGGATAAAGCCGCATTCCTGCGGAAAGATCTCCGAGGGCACGCCGGGATGCGTGGCAAAGAAGAAGCGGTCGGAGTGCAGCCGGTAATCCGGCCATTTGCGGTCGACCCTGAAATCCTCGATCGAGGATTTGATCTCGATGATCCAGATGTCACCCTGGCGGGTCAGCGCGACGAGGTCGGCACGGCGCCCGGTCGCCAGCGACAGCTCGGGCAGCACATGCGCGCCCATCTCCTTGAGCAGCCGCTGCACGCCGCGCCTGACCAGCATGGCGCGTTCCGACTGGCGGCCGTCGATGAGAGGGTTGAGAGGAATCGGTGAGATGATTGGCATGGCGGCATCATGCCAGACTTTGTTCACGGTTTGCACCGCCTTTTTGATGCACCCAAGGCGCGCATGCGTGTGTGGATTTTTACGTGAAATCTCGGTTGGTTTCCAAACGGACGTTCCCACACATTAGGAATATGAGATACTGTGCGAATGCGGGTGACTCTAAGGAGTTTGGATGATGAACGCGGACGAGATGCAGGCGATAGCCGACACCCTGATGCGGGTCGTGACGCCTGACATGGCTCCCAAGCAATTGATCAAAGCGGCTAGGTAGGAACACCCGAACGCCTCAAAGAAGGACATCGCCCGTGCGGCCTTCTTCTCGATTATCGCCAACGCCGGAGAAGACCACGGCAAGGCAAGGAACCTACAGGCATTCGCCATAGCCGAGCGTGTCGACGGTATCTCTTGATCGGCACTGTAGCTTCATCAAGCATTGACCCTGCCGCCAATAGCGATTTGCATAGACGAACCAACCTGGAAAACGGCTGGCGTTCCGGGGCTCGCCACGGCATGTCGATTCAATGAATAAACGTCGTGGCCTTGGTGCATTTGCAGTTGGAGCTGGTGTTGGTTCGCTTGGCGGGTTGATCGGCCTTGGCGGTGCAGAGTTTCGTCTGCCGTTCCTGATCGGTCTGTTTCGATTTGCCGCCCTTGAAGCCGTAATCTTGAACAAGGCCGCCAGCTTGGTTGTCGTCGCTACGGCGCTGCCATTCCGGGCCACCGCGGTGCCGCTAGCGTCGGTAGCCGCACAATGGCCGATCATACTCAATCTCTTGGCTGGCAGCCTTCTAGGCGCTTGGTTTGGGGCAGGATGGGCAACGCGCCTCCAGTCCGCAACGCTCTACAAGGTGATTGCCGCGCTGCTGATCCTTATCGCGATTGTCCTGGTTTTGGGCCATGATCCTAGTGCTGCAGGATTGCAATTTGTCACCGGAGCCGCATTGATCGTTGCCGGGATCATTGCTGGGTTTGCCATCGGCATCGTGGCATCCCTGCTCGGCGTGGCAGGCGGTGAACTGCTCATCCCGACACTTGTCCTTCTGTTCGGTGCCGACATCAAGCTGGCGGGCTCTTTATCGCTGGCGGTAAGCCTGCCGACGATGCTGGTCGGCTTCACGCGCTACAGCCGCGACCAAAGCTTTTCGGTCATCGGCAGGAACAGGGCGTTCTTGCTGGCCATGGCTGCCGGATCGATTGTCGGGACATATATCGGTGGGCAGTTGCTTGGAGTGGTCCCCGAGCAAATCCTGCTCCCGCTGCTGGCGGCAATTCTGGTGATCTCGGCCTGCAAGGTCTGGCGGCAAGAATAGCACCACCGCAGCTAGCGCTTGGTCTCGTCGCGCTGACGGCGCACCGGCTCATCCATCTGCGGCGATTATCCCTTAGACGGGTCAGGCCCTTTCGTCCGCGTCCGCCATCTCGATCGCAACCGGCACGCCTTGGCGCAGCGAGTTGCTGACCGCGGTAATCGCCTTGGCCTTGTCGATGATCTTCCGGGGATCGGAACCGTCCAGTGCCTCGCAGGAAACCGTCATGGTTGCCGAGGTTGCCAGCAAAGGCTTGCCTTCGAGGTTCACTGTAACGCTGACAGTGATTTTTCCGAGTTCAACCTCCATTTCCTCAGCGACATAGCGAAGATCGTTGCAGAAGCATCCTCCAATCGCCAGCGCCAGCAACTGGGCGCCATTGAAGCCGAGCCCCAATCCTCCGGCCCTGCCTTCAGGCCGGTCGACGACGATCGTGTGCCCGCCGGCCCAGCCCATGGCCGCCTGAGTGCCCTCGACAGTGCGCAGTTCGACGGTTGTTGAAATCACCGATGCCCTCCTCGCGAAACTTCAAAGACGGCATCGACGCCGCGCAACTTTCACACCTGTGCGGATACGACTTTGTCCGGCGACAAGGCAACGCCAGCCATATCGTCCAGGATCGGGCAGTCCGGTCTGTCGTCGCCGTGGCAGGCATGGATCAGCTTCTGCAGGGTCGAGCGCATCGACTGCAGCTCGCGCACCTTCTCCTCGATTGCACTCACATGCGCGGCAGCGATCTCGCGCACGTCATGGCTGGCGCGGCTGCGGTCCTGATAGAGCGCCATCAGCTGGCGGCAGTCGTCGATGGAAAAGCCGAGATTGCGCGCGCGGCGCAGAAAAGTCAGCCGGTGGATGTCGGCGCCCGAATAGTCGCGGTAGCCGTTGCCGGCGCGCTGCGGTCGGATCAGGCCGATCTCCTCATAGTAGCGGATGGTCTTGGCCGGCAGGCCGGAACGGCGGGCGGCATCTCCGACATTCATGATAGTTCCTCGACTTCTGGCGGGCTGGCGGACCGCCCCATTGAATTTCCTACATAATCTTATGAAGGCCGTTGCCGGAAAGCCACAGTTGCGGACTTACCCGCATGTAAGCCCCTGCATATAGGCATCGCGCGCTTGGCAAGCAAAGCAAATGCCAGCATGAATGATGGCGACAAGGCGGCCGTCTCGTGCCGCTATCTCTTGGGCGGGGCATCGGACCTTTTCATGCGCATGAAGTCATTCGCAATCGTCGCCGCACTTGCGCTGTCGACGGCTATTGCTGGTTGCAGCACCATCGGCTCGCGGATATTCACCAACAACTACGGCCCGATGACCGATGCGGGCTATCAACTGCCGCGCATTCCGATCGAAAAGGTGCCGTTCAAGTACCGCCGGCAGGTCGTTAGCTACGACACCGATGAAAGGCCGGGCACCATCGTCGTCGATACGCAGAACAAGTTTCTCTATTACGTCATGGGCGGCGGCGAGGCGATGCGTTACGGCATCGGCGTCGGCCGCGAGGGTTTTGAATGGCGCGGCACCGCCCGTATCGCGGCGAAGCGCGAATGGCCGACCTGGACGCCGCCTTCGGCGATGATCAGGCGCCAGCCGGAGCTCGCCAAGTTTGCCGGCGGCATGGAGCCGGGATTGACGAACCCACTCGGCGCGCGCGCCCTGTATCTGTTCAACAAGGGCGGCGATTCGGGCTACCGCCTGCATGGCAGCCCGGAGTGGAACTCGATCGGCAAGGCGATGTCGTCGGGCTGCATCCGGCTGATGAACCAGGATATCATCGATCTTTACGACCGCACCTCGGTCGGCGCCAAGGTCATCGTCCTGTAAAAACTTTCATATGCGGACCGTCTAGGCAACAACAGACGTCCAGAACAGAAAACCGGGCACTTTGGCCCGGTTTTTTGTTTTGTTATCGCGTGAAGGTGAATTAGCGTATTTTTGAGCGGAGTCTCTAAGAGACTTGCTCGACCTGCTGAACCTCGGGCACAAAATGCCGGAGCAGGTTCTGGATGCCGTGCTTCAGCGTCGCCGTCGATGACGGGCAGCCGGCGCAGGCGCCCTTCATGTGCAGGAACACGGTGCCGTTCTCGAAACCGCGGAAGGTGATGTCGCCGCCGTCCTGGGCAACGGCCGGGCGCACCCGTGTGTCGAGCAGTTCCTTGATGGTGATGACCAGTTCCTCGTCGGCCTTGTCGTAGAATTCGCCGGTCTGACTGGTCTCGGCGGCGGGGCCGGCCTTGGCCATCACCGGCGCGCCGGACATGAAATGTTCCATGATGGCGCCGAGGATCGCCGGCTTCAGATGCTGCCAATCGGGGCCGTCCTTGGTCACGGTGACGAAATCATAGCCGAAGAAGACGCCGGTGACGCCGGGGATCTCGAACAGCCGGCCGGCCAGCGGCGAAGCCGTAGCGGCGCTGTCGGCATCGCGGAAATCGGCGGTGCCTTCGACAAGCACTTCCTTGCCGGGCAGGAACTTCAATGTCGCCGGATTTGGCGTCGATTCGGTCTGGATGAACATGGACGTCTCCGTGCCCATTCGGGCAGATAGTTTGGAATAATTCTAAATAGGCCTTATCGGCAGGACATTCAAGCGAAAGGCTTCGCCGGAACGGCTGGCTGGGAGAATGTTTTTGCGGTCTTCTGCAACATACTTTGAGGTGTGTTGAGATTCAGGTCAGGCCGAGCCGAAAAATCACGCTTTCCGAGAACCGGAGCGGAGCGTACTTTTGGGTACGGAAGCGCAGGAAACCGCCGTTCGCAGGCCGACCTCACCTGAATATCAGCACACTTCACGCCAGGCTGTCGATTTCTTCGTCGGACAGGTTCTGCGGCACCACCGTCACCGGGATCGGGAAGGCGGCGCCCTTGCCGGCAACCGCACCGACCAGCGGCCCCGGCCCCTCCTTGCCGGCGCCGGCCGCCAGCACGAGGATGGCGATATCCTGGTCTTCCTCGATCAATTTGTGGATCTCTTCCGTCGGCTTGCCCTCGCGCACCACCAGTTCCGGCTCGATGCCGAGTTTCTGGCGCACCTTGTTGGCGTACGCATCAAGCGCCGCCCGCGCGGTGGCGGTGGCCTCCTCGCGCATGATCTTCTCGACACCCAGCCAATGCTGGAAATCGTCGGGCTCGATCACATAGAGCAGCACCAGCACGCCGTTGGTGCTCTGCGCGCGTTTCGAGGCGTAGACGACGGCCCGCTCGCATTCGGGCGTGTCGTCGATGATCGCCAGGAACTTGCGGCGATGGCCGGCTTCTCGGCTGAGGCGTTTGGAGACCATATTCACCCTGTTCGATGGTTTCGGTCGCAATCTGCCACCGCCACAGCCCGGCCGCAAGCGACCGGCGGATGTAGCGATGTCGGGTGCGTCAGTGCGTCTTTTGCGCGTCCAAATGGACGTGCGGCGCTTTAAGGTTCAGCTTTGCAGCAGGCCGATGATGTCGCGCACGGTCTTCATCGTCGCCTCGGCCAAGGCGCCGGCCCGCTCGCCGCCATCCCTGAGCACCGCGTCGACATAGGCGCGGTCATCGGAAATGCGGCGCATTTCGCCGGCAACGGGCGCCAGCTTTTCCACGGCGAGGTCGGCCAGTGCCGGCTTGAACACCGAAAATTGCTGGCCGCCGAACTCTTTCAGCACCGCCTCCTTCGATATCTCGGCGAGACCTGCATAGATGCCGACGAGGTTTTCGGCTTCGGGCCGGCTGGCCAGGCCGTCCAATTCCCCGGGCAGCGCCTCGGGGTCGGTCTTGGCCCTGCGGATCTTCTTGGAGATGGTGTCGGCATCGTCGGTCAGATTGATGCGCGACAGGTCCGACGGATCCGACTTCGACATCTTCTTCGAGCCGTCGCGCAGCGACATGATGCGCGCCGCCGGTCCGCCGATGATCGGTTCGGTCAGCGGGAAATAGCCGTTCACCGTCTCCTCGCCGACCTTCATCTCGACGCCGACGCCGAGGCCGGCGATGCGGTCCGAAAAGTCGTTGTTGAATTTTTGCGCGATGTCGCGTGTCAGCTCCAGATGCTGCTTCTGGTCATCGCCGACCGGCACATGGGTGGCGCGATAGACGAGGATGTCGGCCGCCATCAGGCTCGGATAAGCGAGCAGCCCAAGCGAGGCGTTCTCGCGGTCCTTGCCGGCCTTATCCTTGAACTGCGTCATCCGATTCATCCAGCCGATGCGGGCCACGCAGTTGAAGATCCAGGCGAGCTCGGCGTGCTGCATGACCCGCGACTGGTTGAAGACGATGTGCTTGTTCGGGTCGATGCCGGAGGCGAGGAACGCCGCGGTGATCGAGCGCGTCTGGTCCCTGAGATCGTCATGGACGAGCTGCGCGGTCAGCGAATGCAGGTCGACGACGCAATAGATGCAATCGGAGGTGTCCTGCAGGGCGACGAATTTCTTGATGGCGCCGAGATAGTTGCCGAGATGCAGATTGCCGGTCGGCTGGACGCCGGAAAAGACGAGTGGCTTGAAGGCAGGCTGATTGAAGACGGGCTGATTGGAGTCAGTCATGGGATTTTCCTGGCTTGTGGAGGGCCGTTTCGCGCGCGGCGAAAGTCTTTCGACGGCGCGCTTATGGACGAGAGCGGGGAGCGGATCAAGGGGCTGTAGGCGATCGCGGCAAAGCAATTGCTTCAGGTCGGATTGCTTGTTCGATGTTGTTGGCGCCGCGCCTATAGCGCCTGTCTCGGCTTGACAGGTCGGCGCCGCCCCTCATTGTCCTGCCGGACATTTCTCCCCGTATAGAGACGGGGAGAAAGACGCGTCATCGACGGTTTCGCCAACGACAAGCGTTGCAGGAAGGGCGCCGAGGGGCGGTCAGCTTCTTTCTCCCCGTTTACGAGGAGAAATGCCCGGCAGGGCAATGAGGGGCAGCGCCGACATCGATACGTATGATAGGGTGGAATATATTCTGCAAACGATCTGACGAGAAATGGATGACCATCTCCAACGAGAAAGCTGTGGAGCGCCGACATGGCCGCGAGACGCTGTTGGAGACAGCGGCGCGACTTCGGGCCGAATTCGGGATCGAACTTAGCAAGCAGGCACGTAAGCCGCTGCCGCGCCCGGTCTATGACGAATTGTCCGGCGAAGACTGATGCTTGTCGACCGGATCGCTACGGTTAGGCTTACGAATCTGGAGACTATTCCCTAGTCGAAGGGGAGCCCTTCCGCCTGATATTGCGCCGGATCATGCCGAAATCGGCGCCGCCGATGGCGAAGGCGGTGACGAAATAAAGCAACGCCCCGCCGGCTACCAGCGCGAGAAGCGTCGTAGCCTTGATGACCAGCGGTGAGGCCGAGGCAAGTTGGGCGGCAAACCAGTGCTCGGCGGCATAGAGCGCCGCCCCCATCGCCGCCGCCGACAGCACCAGCCGTGGGATGCGTCTCATGAGCGGTACGTCGCGGCCCCAATGGCCGCGCCGGATCAGCACGCCGAGCAGCATCAGCGCATTGACCCAGCCGGCGATGGCCGAGGCGACGGCGATGCCGGGCGCGCCCATCTGCGGAAACAGCGTCAGCGCGGTGGTGATGTTCACGGCCACCGAGATGGCGGCGAAGATCATCGGCGTGCGCGTGTCCTCGCGGGCGAAATAGCCGGGGGTGAACGCCTTGATCAGCACGAAGGCCGGCAAGCCCAAGCCGAAGATCGCCAGGATTGCCGCCACGATCGGCGTCGAGTTGTTGGCGGCAAATGCCCCGCGTTCGTAGACCAGCCCCACGATCGGCTCCGACATGACCAGCAGTGCCGCCGCCGCTGGCAAGGTAAGGAACAAGGTGAACTCCACCGACCGGTTCTGCAGATTGGCCGCCTCGATGAGATTGCCTGACTTCAGCGTCCGCGACAGTTCGGGCAGAAGCACGATGGCGACGGCGACGCCGACGACGCCGAGCGGCAGCTGGTAGATGCGGTCGGCATAGGCGAGCGACGACACCGCACTGTCCTGCGCCGAGGCGATCGCCGTGCCGATCAGCTGGTTGATCTGGGTAATGCCGCCGGTGATCGCCGCCGGCAGCGCCAGGATCAGCAGCCGCTTGACGCTGGGCGTCATCTTTGGCCGGCGAAAGCCGATCGAGATGCCGGCGTGGCGCACCGCCACCCAGACGATCGCCAATTGGACCAGCCCCGCCGCCAGCACGCCCCAGGCCAATGCGAAGCCGACGGTGCGCGCGTCCGATCCCTTGTGCCAGGCGTAGGCGAGCACGCCGATCAGGATGATGTTGAGAAATACCGGTGCCACTGCGGCGGCGAAATAGCGGCGCAGCGAATTCAGCATGCCGGCCATCATGGCGCCGAGCGACATGCAGATCAGGTAGGGAAACATGATGGTCGCAAGCCGGACCGTCATCTCGAACTTTCCCGGCGTGTCGGCAAAGCCCGGCGCCACCAGGTAGCGCACGATCAGCGGCATCGCCAGTTCCATGGCGATGGTCAGTGCCAGCAGCGCCGTGAACAGCACGCCGAACACCTCTTCCGAAAAGCGCTTGGCGCCATCGATGCCGTGGGTCTCGATCTCCTTGGCGAAGAGCGGCACGAAGGCGGCATTGAACGCGCCTTCCGCAAACAGCCGGCGAAAGGTGTTGGGGAACTGGAAGGCGGCGTTGAAGGCGTCGGCGATCGGCCCGGTGCCGAGTGCGGCCGCCATCAGCATCTCACGGCCGAAGCCGAGAGCGCGGCTCATCAGCGTGCCGGAAGCGACCGTCGCGAACTTTTTGACAAGGCTCATGTGTGTGCAGATTGCCTGGGTGATCGGGAAAAATCGAGGACGGCGTTCACTCGGCGGCGGCCTTGGCCTTGCCGCCGCGCTCGGGCACGGCGCCTTCGAGGACCGAAATCAGCCTGTTTTGGATGGCGGCCATGCGCGTCGGGCTGTCGATCTTCTGGCCGGTGAGATCGGTGACATAGAAGGTATCGATGACCTTTTCGCCGAAAGTGGTGATGTGTGCCGAGGCGATGTCGAGCGACAGGTCGGACAGCGCCCCGGTGATCTCGGACAGCAGGCCCGGCCGATCCAGCCCCTCGACCTCGATCACCGAAAACCGGTTCGACAGGGTGTTGCGGATTTCAGCGCGCGGTTGGATGCGGAAGACCTTGGCGCCACGCCGCGGTTTGGTCCGCTTTTCGATCATCTCCGGCAGCCAGCTCTTGCCCGACAGCACGTCCTCGATCAGCCGGCCGACGCGCTCGGCGCGGCGGCGCTCGTCCTCGTCGCGGTCGAATTCCCTTGAGATCAGGATGGTGTCCAGCGCGCGGCCGTCGGAGGTGGTGAAGATCTGCGCGTCGACGATGTTGCCGCCGGCCGCCACACAGGCGCCGGCAATGACCGATAGCAGGCGCGGATGGTCCTGCGCCAGCACGGTAACCTCGGTCACCGCCTCGAACTGGTGGGTCTTGATCATGGTGGCGAGCTTCTTGCCCGCCCCATCCGCCTCGCGGATGAATTCGGCATGGCGAAGCTGGTCGGCGAGATCGACCGCCAGCAGATAATTCTCGTAGTGCTTGGCGACATAGCGCTTGCGGGCCTTTTCCGGCCAATCGGCGAGCGCCTCGGCCAGCTTTTCGCGGGCAGCCGCGGTGCGCATCGCACGCGACACTTCCGAAAACCCGCCGGTCAACAGCAATTCGGTCTCGTAGTAGAGCGTGCGCAGCAACTGACCCTTCCAGCCGTTCCAGACGCCGGGCCCGACGCCTCTGATATCGCAGACGGTTAGGACGAGCAGCAGCTTCAGCCGTTCGACCGACTGCACGGTCGCGGCAAAATCCTCGATCGTCTTGCGGTCGTTGAGATCGCGCGTTTGCGCCGTCATCGACATGATCAGATGGTTCTCGACCAGCCAGGCGACTGTTTCGGTATCGGCCGCCGACAGCCCCATATGCGGGCAGGTGCGCCGCGCGATCCGGGCGCCCGCTTCGGAATGGTCCTCGGGCCGGCCCTTGGCGATATCGTGCAGCAGCACCGCGACGTAGAGCGCCTCGCGGCTTTTCTTCAGCCCCGGCATCAGCGTGTGGGCAAGCGGGTGGATCTTTTCACCGTCGCCACGCTCGATCTCGGCCAGCACGCCGATGCAGCGGATCAGGTGCTCGTCCACCGTATAGTGGTGATACATCGAGAACTGCATCATGGCGACGATCTTGCCGAAATCCGGGATCAGCTTTGCCAGCAGTCCCGCCTCGTTCATGCGCCTGAGATTGAGTTCGGCGTTGCGGTCCGACGTCAATATGTCGAGGAACAGCCGGTTGGCTTCCTCGTCGCGCCTGAGCGCCTTGCCGACGAGGCCGAGCGAACGGGTCAGCAGCTTCAGCGCATCGGGGTGAAATTCCAGCCCGTGCTTGTCGGCGAACCAGAACAGCCTCAAGAGATTGACCGGATCGCGCTCGAACACCAGGTCGTCGGCGATGTTGATGCGATGGTTGTCGATAATGAAATCGGACGTGCCGGCAAGCTTGCGCTTGCGGCGCGAGAAGGTGAGAAAGATACGGTTGAAGCCCGGCACATGTTTGGCCTGCTCTTCCTCGAGCGCAGCGCAGAAGATGCGGGTCAGATCCCCGACATCCTTGGCGACGAGGAAGTAGTGCTTCATGAAGCGTTCGACCGCCGACAGGCCCGGATGTGTGGTGTAGCCCAGCCGTTCGGCGATCTCGCGCTGGATGTCGAAATGCAGCCGTTCCTCGGCCTTGCCGGTGAGGAAATGCATGTGGCAGCGCACCGCCCACAGGAAGTCCTCGGCCTTCTGGAATTCCCGGTATTCGGTGCCGGTGAAGACGCCCTTGTCGACCAGTTCCTCGCCGGTGCGCACCCGGTAGAAATACTTACCGATCCAGAACAGCGTCTGCAGGTCGCGCAGGCCGCCCTTGCCGTCCTTGACGTTGGGTTCGACCAGATAGCGGCTTTCGCCGGCTTTGGCGTGGCGTTCGTCGCGTTCGGCAAGCTTGGCCTGCACATATTCGGGACCGGTCGTGCGCACCACCTCGCGGTCGAAACGCTGCAGGAGTTCGTCGTAAAGCTTCTGCTCGCCCCACAGGAAACGCGCTTCCAGGATCGAGGTGCGGATGGTGATGTCGGTGCGCGACAGCCGCAGGCATTCGTCGATGTTGCGGGTGGCGTGACCGACCTTCAGCCCCAGATCCCACAGTATGTAGAGCATGTATTCGACGATCTGCTCGCCCCATGGCGTCTGCTTGTAGGGCAGCAGGAAGAGGAGATCGATGTCGGATCCCGGCGCCAGCGTGCCGCGGCCGTAGCCGCCGACCGCGACGACGGCCATGCGTTCGGCCGAAGACGGGTTTTTGACGCGATAGACATGGGTGGCGGCGAAGTCGTAGAGCGCGCGGATGATCTCGTCCATGAGATGCGACAGCCGGGCGGCGCAGGCGGTGCCGCTGCCGTCCTCCATCAGCATGCGTTCGGCGATGCTGCGGCCGGCGGCCAGCCTGCCCTTGAGAAGCTGGAGAACACCGGCGCGCTCAGCCTTGCCGGAGCCGTCGCCTGCCGTGGCCGCGGTCAGCGCGGTCATCTCGCGGCGCAAGGCTTCGCCGTCGATCAGTTCATCGAGCTTTAGAGAGATTCTTGCCATAAGTGCCGTTCGGCCTCGCCGTTTTGGCGGCGTCTATAGCGCGTTTTCGCAGCGCTGGGTATGGGGCGGACGGACACGCTCTCCACGGTAGTCCAACGCGATGATCGCCTCCTGGCGCCGCCGGCAGATGCCGTCTTCTTGTGTCTTTTGACCATGCGATTGCAACCCACCGGTCGCTCCGCTCCGAGTTGAGCAGGCTTGGCAAATCCGATCGCCTTGCCGCCTAGGAACTGGTCCTGGACGCACAGCGCCGGAACAGGCTGATAGATGGTCTTGCTCGACGATGTTGCCAAGCCCAAAGTGGCGGGCGTCGATGGCAGCAGTTGCGTGCGTTTTTTTTTCTCCCAGGCCGTCCGGTATGCATCGCGGCACGAAAGGGTCGAAATTGGCCCTTGACCTTCCAGTCACTGGAAGCACTACCTCCGTTTTCACGATCGAGACAGAGGCCTTTCCGCATGACGCATTCCGACCATAACCATCACGCCCATAGCGGCTGCTGCGCGGCAAAAGCTGTTCCGTCCGTCGCCGAAGCCGTCATTCGCGACCCGGTCTGCGGCATGACCGTCGATCCGACCGCCGGCAAGCCGACAGCCGAGCATGGCGGCCATCGCTATCATTTCTGCAGCGAGCGCTGCCGTTCGAAATTCACGGCCGAGCCGGAAAACTACCTGACCGCCACCGACCCGGTCTGCGGCATGCGTGTCGACCGTGCCACCGCGAAGCACTTTTCCCGGCATGAAGGCCAGGGCTTCTATTTCTGCTCGGCCGGTTGCAAGGTGAAATTCGAGGCGGAGCCGGCAAAGTATCTTGGCGACAGGCCAGAGCCGCAGGCGATGCCGAAAGGCACGCAATACACCTGTCCGATGCATCCGGAAATCGTCCGCGACAAGCCCGGCGCCTGCCCGATCTGCGGCATGGCGCTGGAACCGATGGGCGTGCCGACCGGCGATGAGGGGCCGAACCCGGAACTGGTCGATTTTACCAGGCGCTTCTGGGTGAGTGCAGTGTTGTCCGTGCCATTGCTGATCTTCGCCATGGCGCCGATGCTCGGTGTGACGTTTAGCACCTTCATCGAGGATTCGACCAAGATCTGGGTGGAATTGGCGCTGGCCACCCCGGTTGTGCTGTGGGCCGCATTCCCCTTCTTCCATCGCGGCTGGGATTCGGTTCTCAAGCGTAGCCCCAACATGTGGACGCTGATCTCGCTCGGCGTTGGCGTCGCCTATCTCTACAGCGTCGTCGCCACGCTGTTCCCGGATATATTTCCGCACCAGTTTCGCGGTCATGAGGGCACGGTGCCGGTCTATTTCGAGGCGGCCGCCGTCATCGTGGCGCTGGTTTTCCTCGGCCAGGTGCTGGAATTGCGCGCCCGTGAAAAAACCGGCTCGGCGATCCGCGCGCTGCTCGACCTCGCGCCGAAGACCGCGCGGCTGATCGGCGAGGACGGTTCCGAAAACGACGTGCCGCTCGACACGGTCAAGGCCGGCGACCGCCTGCGCATCCGCCCTGGCGACGCCGTGCCGGTCGACGGCATCGTGCTGGAAGGCCGCTCTTCCATCGACGAATCGATGCTGTCAGGCGAGCCGCTGCCGGTCGAAAAGACTGAAGGCGACCCGCTCACTGGCGGCACGCTCAACAAGAACGGTTCGCTGATCATGCGCGCCGAGAGGATCGGCGCCGAAACTACGCTGGCGCGGATCGTCGAGCTCGTCGCCAAGGCGCAGCGTTCGCGCGCGCCGATCCAGGGCCTGGCCGACCGCGTCTCCTTCTATTTCGTCCCGGCCGTCGTGGTGGTTGCGATCGTTGCGTTCATCGCCTGGGCGATCTTCGGGCCGCAACCCAGCCTGATCTTTGCCATCGTCTCGGCGGTCTCGGTGCTGATCATCGCCTGTCCCTGCGCGCTGGGCCTTGCCACGCCGATGTCGATCATGACCGCCACAGGGCGCGGCGCGCATGCCGGCGTGCTGATCAAGGACGCCGAGGCGCTCGAACGCTTTGCCTCGGTCGACACGCTGATCGTCGACAAGACCGGCACTTTGACCGAAGGCCGGCCGAGATTGACCGACGTTGTCGCTGCCGAGGGTATGGCGCAAGACGATTTGCTGGCACTTGCCGCAGGCCTCGAAAAAGGCTCGGAGCATCCGCTGGCCGAGGCGATCGTCGAAGGTGCCCGTGAACGCGGAGTAAAGATTCCCGACGCCAGCGGTTTCGAGGCGGTCACCGGCAAGGGCGTTTCCGGCGCGGTATCGGGACAGAAGGTCGCGCTCGGCAACGCCGCGATGATGGCCGATCTCGGCATCGATATCGCATCCGTCTCGACCAGCGCCGAAGCGCTGCAGGCAGAGGCCAAGACCGTGATGTTCGTCGCCGTCGGCAACAAACTGGCCGGCATCGTCGCCGTCGCCGATCCGATCAAGACGACGACATCAGAGGCGATCAAGGCGCTGCACGAGCGCGGCCTGAAGATCATCATGGCGACCGGCGACAACGAACGCACGGCGAAGGCCATCGCAAGCAAACTCGGCATCGACGAGGTGCGTGCCGGCCTGCTGCCGGAACAGAAGAGCGCGCTGGTCGAGGAGTTGCGCGCCAGGGGCGCCGGCGTCGCCATGGCCGGCGACGGCGTCAACGACGCGCCGGCGCTGGCCGCCGCCGATGTTGGCATCGCCATGGGCACCGGCGCCGATGTAGCGGTCGAAAGCGCTGGGATCACGCTGGTCAAGGGCGATCTCAACGGCATCGTCCGGGCCCGCACACTCGCCCAGGCAACGATCCGCAACATCCGCCAGAACCTGTTCTTCGCCTTCCTCTACAACGTGCTTGGCGTGCCGGTCGCCGCCGGCGTGCTCTATCCTCTCACCGGCACGCTTTTGTCGCCGATGCTGGCGGCGGCGGCGATGAGCCTGTCCTCGGTTTCTGTCATCTCCAACGCGTTGCGGCTCAGGACGTTGAAACTCTGAGCCAAGCCCCCAGATAGAAATTCGTTCAAAAAGGAGACAATGAATGACCTTGGCCAAGAAGATCGTGCTGCTGCTGATGGCGGCGGGAATGCTGCTTGCCGTTTCGGCGCAGGCCGAGGAGATGAAACACGACATGGGCGCGATGAGCGCGCAAAGCCCCTCGACCGATGGCTACAAGGCGGCGATGGACAAGATGCACACCGACATGATGGCGATAGAATATTCCGGCAATGCCGATGTCGATTTCGCCCGCGGCATGATCCCGCATCACCAGGCGGCGATCGACATGGCCAAGATCGAGCTTGCCAATGGCAAGGATCCGGAAATGCGCAAATTGGCCGAAGAAGTGATCGCGGCGCAGGAAGCAGAGATCAAGCAGATGCAGGCCTGGCTCGCCGCCCATCCGGTGAAGTAGACATCAGGCAGTTCGCGGGGAATCCAGGGAAGGACTTTTCATCTGGATTTCTCCGGAAGGGTGTGGTGCCATCCGGTCTCGACTGGAGCGCATCATGCCGTCAACAATAAGAACCACCACATTGCCCTCGGGCGAAGCCGTTCCCGTGCTGGGTCAAGGCACCTGGAAAATGGGTGAGGACGCCCGCCGCCGCGCCGATGAGGTCAACGCGCTCAAGCTCGGGCTCGATCTCGGCATGATGCTGATCGACACCGCCGAAATGTATGCCAGCGGCGGGGCCGAGGAGGTGGTGGCGGATGCCATTGCCGCGCGCCGCGACGAGGTGTTCCTGGTCTCCAAGGTGCTGCCGTCCAACGCCTCGCGCACCGGCGTGCCGGCGGCCTGCGACAGAAGCCTCAGGCATCTGCGCACCGACCGGATCGATCTCTATCTGCTGCACTGGCCCGGCAGCGTGCCGCTGGCGGAAACGGTCGAGGCCTTCGAGGCGTTGAAAAAGGCCGGCAAGATCCGCCACTGGGGCGTCAGCAATTTCGACACCCATGAGATGGAGGAACTGGTCAGCCTGCCTGCCGGCGACAGCGTCCAGACCAACCAGATCCTCTACAATCTGTCCCAGCGCGGCCCCGAATTCGACCTTGCGCCCTGGAGCCGGCAGCGCGGCATTCCGCTGATGGCCTATTCGCCGGTCGATCAGGGCGTATTGGCACGCAACGCCAGGCTCGAAGCAATCGCCGCCCGCCACAATGCGACGGCGGCTCAGCTGGCGCTGGCCTGGGTGATGGCACAGGACGGCGTCATCGCCATTCCAAAGGCCGGCAGGCAAGAGCATGTCCGCCAGAATGTCGCTGCGCTCGACATCGAGCTTACGCGTGAGGATTTCGCCGACATCGACCGTGCCTTCCCGCCGCCGACCAGCAAGCGCGGGCTGCAGATGATTTGAGGATAGTAGCGGGGATCAGGCTAAGGTCGCATTCCTTCGCGCCCCCCTCTGTCCTGCCGGACATCTCCCCCACAGGTGGGGAGATTGGCTATCACCATCGCTTTCGCCAAGCTCCAACGCTGGTGAAAAGATGCTGTCTGCGAAGCTGCCAACCTCCCCCCAAGTGGGGGAGATGTACGGCAGGACAGAGGGGGGCGCCGTAGAGCGCTATCGTACGAAGCCTGACTACTTCCCCGCCATTCCCTTTAATCTGTACAGCGCCTCCAGCGCCTCCCGTGGCGTCATCTCGTCGGGATTCATCTCCCCTAGCGCCGCGCTCAGTCCATCGCTCTTTGCCGGCTTTTGCGCCTCTCGCTTCACCGCCACCGAAAACAGCGGCAGATCGTCGACCAGCCGGTTTGCCTTGCCCGACACCTCGCCCGCTTCCAGCTGGTGCAGCACTTCCCTGGCCCGCCCGACCGCCGCTTCCGGCAGGCCGGCCAGACGCGCCACCTGCACGCCATAGGAGCGGTCGGCGGCACCCTTGCCGACCTCGTGCAGGAAGACCACGTCGCCCTCCCATTCCTTGACCCGCATGGTGAAATTGTGCAGTCGAGCGAGTTTGCTGGCCAGCGCCGTCATCTCGTGAAAGTGGGTGGCGAAGATTGCCCGGCAGCGGTTCTTCTCGTGTAGATACTCGACGGCCGCCCAGGCGATCGACAGGCCGTCGAAGGTAGCGGTGCCGCGGCCGATCTCGTCGAGGATCACCAGCGCGCGCTCGCCGGCCTGGTTGAGGATCGCCGCCGTTTCGACCATCTCGACCATGAAGGTCGAGCGGCCGCGCGCCAGATCGTCGGAAGCGCCGACACGTGAAAACAGCCGGTCGACGACGCCGATATGAGCTGATGCCGCCGGCACGAAGGAGCCGGTCTGGGCGAGGATGGCGATCAGCGCGTTCTGCCTGAGGAAGGTCGATTTGCCGCCCATATTGGGGCCGGTCAGCAGCCAGATCGCGCCGTTTTTGGCGTCGCCTTCCGGCGACAAATCGCAATCATTGGCGACGAACGGTCCTTCGCCCGAACGCCGCAGCGACTGTTCGACCACCGGATGCCGCCCGCCCGAAATTGCGAAGGCGAGGCTCGCGTCCACGATGGGCCGGCACCAGGCCTCGCTTTCGGAAAGCAAGGCAAGTGCCGACGACACGTCGAGCACGGCAAGCGCATCGGCGCCGGCGCGGATCTTGTCCACCTGGCCGACCGCTTCCGCCGTCAGCCTGTCGAAGGCGGCAAGCTCGATCGCCAGCGCCCGGTCGGCGGCATTGGCGATCTTCGATTCCAGCTCGGCCAGTTCCGTCGTGGTGAAGCGCATGGCGTTGGCCATGGTCTGGCGATGGATGAAGCGCGCCTTCGCCCCATCGCTGCTCGTCATGATCGCATGGTGGTTGGCGGTGACTTCGATGTAGTAGCCAAGCACATTGTTGTGCCGGATTTTCAGGGAGCGGATGCCGGTTTCGTCGATCAGCGAGCGCTCCAGCCCGGCGATCACCTTGCGCGATTCATCGCGCAGCGCCCGCAACTCGTCGAGCTCACCATGATAGCTGGAACGGACGAAGCCGCCGTCGCGCTTGAGCAGCGGCAGCTCGTCACTAAGCGCCTGCGTCAGATGCTCGGCCAGCGGGCGTGGCAGCGCCTCGATCGCCGCCAGCGCCGCCGCCAGTTCTTGCGGCAGGGCGGTCGCCCCAAACAGTTCGGCAATAGCGCCGGCTGCCTCGAACCCGGCACGCAGCGCGCCGAGGTCGCGCGGGCCACCGCGGTTGAGCGCCAGCCGCGACAGGGCGCGGGGCATGTCGGCGACACTCTTCAGGCCCGCCCGCACCGCCTGGCACAGTCGCGTCTCGGAGCGGAAGAACGATACCGAATCCAGCCTCGCACCAATTGCCGCCGGGTCGGTCAGTGGCGCCATCAGCCGGTCGGCGAGCAGCCGCGCGCCGCCGCCGGTCACCGTGCGGTCGATCGCCTTGAACAGCGAACCCTCGCGGCTGCCGGACAGGGTGCGCAGCAGTTCCAGATTGGCGCGTGTCGCCGGATCGATGAACAGCGTCGAACCCTGCTCCTCGCGCTCGGGCCGCGACAGCGGCGGCCGCTCGGCCTTCTGCGTCTTTTCGACATAGGCGATGGCGCCTGAGATCGCCGATAGTTCGGCGCGGGAAAACGTGCCGAAACTGTCCGGCGTCGCCACCTCGAAGAAGCGGGCGATGCGCCCGGCGGCCGACGCTGAATCGAACAGGCTCGGTGGCTGCGGATTGGCGACCCGGCCGAGCACATCGAACACCGGTTTCAGCTCGGCGTCGTAAAACACCTGCTCGGCGACGATCAACTCGCGTGGGTCGACGCGAAAGACATCGGCGAGCAGCCGGTCGGCGGTGGTCTCGGCAACGCGGAAGGCGCCGGTCGATATCTCGATCCAGGCCAGCGCAAAACTTCCTTGGCTCCCTGTCGCGTTGCCGCGCTCCCCGCCTCTTGGTTCCGCTCCGCCTTTGACCCGGCCAAGTGCCATCAAGAAACTCGATTCCGACGGCGCCAGCAACTTGTCCTCGGTGATCGTGCCTGGCGTCACCAGCCGCACCACGTCGCGTCGCACCACCGATTTGCCGCCGCGTTTCTTCGCCTCGGCCGGATCCTCGATCTGCTCGCAGACGGCGACGCGGAACCCTTGTCCGATCAGCTTCTGCAGATAGTCGTCGGCGGCAAGCACCGGCACACCGCACATCGGGATGTCGAGGCCCTGGTGCTTGCCGCGCTTGGTCAGGACGATGCCGAGCGCCCGGCTCGCCTTCTCAGCGTCGTCGAAGAACAGCTCGTAGAAATCGCCCATGCGGTAGAACAGCAGCGAATCCGGGTTCGCCGCCTTGATCTCGATATACTGCTCCATCATCGGCGTCGCCGGCGCAAAGGCCGTCGTAGCGCTGTCGCTGCGAATGGGCGTTTCGTCGTTCAAGAAGCTGCTTCCAAAATTTGCCAAGCCATCTGCTTGGCGGTTTACAGCGGCGAAGTGTAGCCTTAATCCCGAACGTTCCACAAAAGAAAGCATTGCACCCGTCTCAAGCGGTGCCGCACGGGTGAGGAAATCGAAAGCATCATGGCCAGGAAAACCGAAAACCCCGGACCCTCCGTCAGTGCGCAGGAGGCGCTGGAATTCCACGCCATGGGCCGCCCCGGCAAGCTGGAGATCGTCGCCACCAAGCCGATGGCGACGCAGCGCGATCTCAGCCTCGCCTATTCGCCGGGCGTCGCGGTTCCCGTCCTTGCCATCGCCGAGGATCCCAGCCGCGCCTTCGACTACACGGCGCGCGGCAACATGGTCGCCGTCATTTCCAACGGCACCGCCATCCTCGGCCTCGGCAATCTCGGCGCACTGGCCGCCAAGCCGGTGATGGAAGGCAAGGCGGTGTTGTTCAAGCGCTTCGCCGACGTCGATTCCATCGATCTCGAGGTCGACACCGAGGATGCCGACGAGTTCATCAATTGCGTGCGTTTCCTCGGTCCATCCTTCGGCGGCATCAATCTGGAAGACATCAAGGCGCCGGAGTGCTTTATCATCGAGCAGCGGCTGCGCGAACTGATGGACATACCGGTCTTTCATGACGACCAGCACGGCACCGCCATCATCTCGGCCGCCGGCCTGATCAACGCGCTGGAAATCACTGGCCGCGACATGAAGACCACGAAAATGGTCTGCAATGGCGCAGGCGCGGCCGGCGTCGCCTGCATCGAACTGATGAAGGCGATGGGCTTTGCGCCCGAGAACATCATCCTGTGCGACACCAAAGGCGTCGTCTTCCAGGGCCGCACCGAAGGCATGAACCAGTGGAAGTCGGCGCATGCCGTCAAGACCGACGCGCGTTCGCTGGCCGAGGCGCTGGACGGTGCCGACGTGTTCCTCGGCCTGTCCGCCAAGGGCGCGCTGACCACCAAGATGGTGAAGTCGATGGCCGAGAAGCCGATCATCTTCGCCATGGCCAATCCCGATCCCGAGATCACGCCGGAGGAAGTCGCCGAAATCCGCACCGATGCCATCATGGCCACAGGGCGTTCGGACTATCCGAATCAGGTCAACAACGTGCTCGGCTTCCCCTACATCTTCCGCGGCGCACTGGACGTGCGGGCCACCACCATCAATGACGACATGAAGATCGCCGCGGCGCGTGCGCTCGCCGAACTGGCGCGCCAGGATGTGCCCGACGACGTCGCCGCCGCCTACCAGGGCATGCGGCCGAAATTCGGCCCCAACTACATCATCCCGGTGCCGTTCGATCCGCGCCTGATCTCGGCCATTCCGATCGCGGTCGCCAAGGCAGCGATGGAGTCCGGCGTCGCGCGCAAGCCGATCCTCGACCTCGACCGCTACGCGCAGGAGCTTTCCGCCCGCCGCGATCCGATCGCCTCGACGCTGCAGCGCATCTACGACCGCGTGCGCCGCCAGCCCAAGCGCATCGTCTTCGCCGAGGGCGAGGAGGAGCAGGTGATGCGCGCCGCCGTCTCCTATGTGAATCAGCGGCTCGGCACCGCCATCCTGCTCGGCCGCGACGACATCATCAAGGAGAATGCCAGGAACGCCGGCATCGAGCTTGGCAAGCAAGGCATCGAGATCATCAACGCGCGGCTGTCGCGCCGCAATGGCGTCTACACCGACTATTTGTACGAGCGCATGCAGCGCAAGGGCTTCCTGTTCCGCGATTGCCAGCGCCTGATCAACAACGACCGCAACCATTTCGCCGCCTGCATGGTGGCGCTGGGCGACGCCGACGGCATCGTCACCGGCGTCACCCGCAACTATTCCACGGCGCTCGACGACATCCGCCGTGCCATCGACGCCAAGCCCGGCCACCGCGTCATCGGCGCCTCGATCGTGCTGGCGCGGGGCCGAACCGTGATTGTCGCCGACACCGCCGTGCACGACATGCCCAATGCCGAACAGATCGCCGACATCGCCGAGGAAGCCGCCGGCTTTGCCCGCCGCATGGGTTATGAACCAAGGCTCGCCATGCTTGCCTATTCCACCTTCGGCCATCCGCAGGGGGAGCGCTCCGAGCGCGTCCAGGAAGCGGTGCGCATCCTCGACAAGCGGCGCGTCGATTTCGAGTATGACGGCGAGATGGCCGCCGACGTGGCGCTCAACGCGCGTGCCATGGCGCAATACCCGTTCATTCGGCTCACCGGTCCGGCCAATGTGCTGATCATGCCGGCCTTCCACTCGGCCTCGATCTCGACCAAAATGCTGCAGGAACTCGGCGGCTCGACCGTCATCGGCCCGCTGCTGGTCGGCTTGGACAAGCCGGTTCAGATCGTCTCGCTCAACGCCAAGGACAGCGATATCGTCAACATGGCGGCCATCGCCGCGTACACGGCGGGGGCGTGAGGAGCGAGCGCCTCTTCCTTCTCCCCTTGTGGGAGAAGGTGGCCGAGCGAAGCTCGGTCGGATGAGGGGTGCTCCAGAGCCCACAAGGGGAGAAGGAAGAGGTGCCGCCTCCCTACAGCAGCCCCGCCTGCTCAGCCTCGTGGCGCAAGTTCTGCCGAGGCCTTGGCCCGATCTGCTGGATGACCAGCCCGGCCGCCAGCGAGCCGAGGTCGCCGCAATGCTTCAGGCTGCGCCCTTGCGTGTAGCCGTAGAGGAAGCCGGCGGCATAGAGGTCGCCGGCGCCGGTGGTGTCGACCAGCTCCCGGATTTTGGTCGCGTCGACGGTGACGGTCTCGTCGCCGCGCACGATGACCGAGCCCATTTCCGAGCGCGTGACGGCCGCGATCTTGCAGTCCTTGCGGATCTGGGCCAGCGCCTCGTCGAACGAGGCGGTCTGGTAGAGCGATTTGATCTCGTGGCTGTTGGCAAAGACGATGTCGACGGTGCCCGAGCGCATTAGGTCCAGAAACTCCTCGCGGTAGCGGTCGACGCAGAACGAATCCGACAATGTCATCGACACTTCGCGCCCGGCGGCATGCGCGAGCTTGGCCGTCTGCCGGATCGCTTCCTTGGCACGCGGCGGGTCCCACAGATACCCTTCGAAATAGGTGACCGCCGCACCCGACGCCTTGTCGGCCTCGACATCTTCCGGCCCGAGCTCGATGCAGGCGCCGAGATAGGTGTTCATCGAGCGCTCGCCGTCTGGGGTAACGAAGATCATCGAGCGCGCCGTCGGTGGCTCGCCATTGAGCGGCTTGGTGTCAAAGGCGACGCCCTGCGCATGGATGTCATGGGCGTAGATTTCGCCGAGCGCATCGTTCGAGACCTTGCCGAAGAAGGCGGCGCGTCCGCCGAAGCTGGCGACGCCCGCCGCCGTGTTGCCGGCGCTGCCGCCGGAGGCTTCGATCGCCGGGCCCATGCGGCTGTAGAGCAACTCGGCGCGCCTCGTATCGATCAAATTCATCGCGCCCTTGATGATGCCGTTCGTTTCCAGAAATGCCTCGTCGCACTGCGCGATGATGTCGACGATGGCATTACCGATACAAAGCACGTCATAGTTCGGCATCAATGATGTCTCCGCGAAAAATCGCCGGCTTTCTGGCACGCCGGCCGCGGGCGGGTCTAGCGATTTGATACGGCTTTGCCTAGGGTCGAGATCTATTAATCTGGTCGAACGGCAGATGCACCGCTCGCGCCGTGCGCCTGTCTCCGCCTACCTCGGAGACACCCAGCCATGGAATTGGAAACGCCGTGATCTCTAGCGCCGTCCGCGCCGCCGCCAGCCGGTTGTTCTCGCCCGAATTCCGCTCGGTGTTCGTGAAGACGCTGGGCCTGACCTTGCTGGCGCTCGCCGCGCTGTGGTTCGCAATCGAGGGCCTGTTCGAATGGCTGGCCTGGCCATGGATCGACGCATGGCTGCCCAGCCTGCCGTCCTGGGCCGGATGGCTGGGCGTCATCGTCGCCGGGATCGGTCTCGCGCTGGGTCTGGCGCTGCTGATCGCGCCGGTGACGGCGATCATCGCCGGCCTGTTTCTCGACGACGTCGCCGAAGTGGTCGAGCGCACCGACTATCCCAACGACCCGCCCGGCCGCGCCATGCCGGCACTGCGCTCGATGGTGCTGGCGATAAGATTCTTCGGTGTCGTCATCCTCGGCAACATCGTCGCCTTGCTGCTTCTGCTGGTGCCGGGCATCAACATCGCCGCCTTCTTCATCGTCAACGGCTATCTGCTGGGACGCGAATTCTTCGAATTCGCCGCTATGCGCTTTCGCCCGGAGGCCGAGGCACGGGCGTTGCGCAAAAAACATGCCGTCACCGTGTTCCTCGCCGGGCTGGTTGTCGCTGGCTTCCTCGCCGTGCCGCTGCTCAACCTTCTGACGCCGCTGTTCGCCGCCGCCATGATGGTGCACCTGCACAAGGCGATCTCGGCGCGGGAAGCGGCTTAGGAGTGCTGATGCTCAGGTGATGCCGGGGTGCGAATGGCGGTGTCCGGTGCTTCCGGTACGCACCCAAACGTTACGCTCCGTTTCGTTTGTGGGCCCGGCGCTAGCGTAAGAGAAAACCGCGTCCCAGTTCGTCGTCGGGTTCGACGATGAATTCGGCCCGGCCGCAGTAGAAGGCGCGGCCGCCGACACGGGCGATGATGGCGTCATGCGGCCCGGCTTTCGCGATCCTCGCCACGCTGCCGGAAAAGCGCGAGCCGGCGATACTCTCGAACAGCCGCGTCTGGCCGGCGATTTCGCCCTTGGCATGCATTGCCGCCAGCCGCGCTGTGACGCCGGATCCGGTCGGCGAGCGGTCGACCTCGGCCTCGGCGAAGACGCAGATGTTCTTGGTCGGGCTATCGGAGAATACGTCCTGTCCGTCGGTCAGGATGGTGCCGTAGAGAAAGGCAAGGTCGGCATGGTCGGGATGCGACAGCGGGAATTCCTTCTTCAGCTTCTCCGTCAGCGCCGTCGCCGCATCGACGAAGTCGCGCACGCGGTTTTTGCCGAATTCCAGCCCGAACTGGCGGCAATCGGCGAGCGCATAGAAGGCGCCGCCATAGGCGATGTCGAAGCCGATCGCCCCGAAGCCCGGCAATTCGACCTCCTGATCGCGGGCGAACAGAAAGGCCGGCACGCTTTCGAACGACACCGCACCGGCCTTGCCGTCCTGCACCTCGACCGAGGCGACGACCAGCCCGCACGGCGCTTCGATGTTGACTGTAGTCAGCGGCTCCTGCCGCGCCACCAGCCCTTCGTCGACGGCGTAGCGGCCGAGCGCGACGATGGCGTGGCCGCACATCGTCGAATAGCCCTCATTGTGCATGAACAGCACCGCGAGGTCGGCGCCGGGCAGGTCGGGTTCCACCAGCAGCGCGCCATACATGTCGTAATGGCCGCGCGGCTCGAACATCAGGATCTTCCTGAGATGATCGAGGTGGTCGCGCACATAGGCACGCTTTTCGAGAATGGTGCCTGCGGGGATCTTGGGATAACCGCCGGTGACGATCCGCAGCGGCTCGCCGCCGGTGTGCATGTCGACGACGGTGAGCGTCATGCTTTGGGTTCGGCAAACAGCGCCTGCAGCTTGCCGAATGGCATGGCGGTGCGGGTGAAGCCGAAGGTGCCGTCCTGCTGGATCTCGCGCGCCGCCGTCTCCAGCATGCCGAAGGCGAAATTGGTGAGCCAGGGCCCGAGCGAAATGCGCTTGACCCCCGCCAGGGCAAGATCGGCGATAGTGAAGCCGGGCCTCACCATGACGTTGACCGGCTTGGTCAGCGCCGAGCAGACGGTCTGCACCGTCTCGATGTCACTGATGCCCGGCGCATAGAGCACGTCGGCGCCGGCCTTCTCGAAGGCCTGCAGCCGCTTGATCGTGTCGTCGATGTCGGGCCTGCCCCACAGGAAATTCTCGGCCCGCGCGGTGAAGACGAAGTCGTGCTTCAGCGCCCGTGCCGCCTCCGCTGCAGCGGCGACGCGCTCGACAGCATGCGAAAAATCGTAGATCGGCTTGTCGGGCTCGCCGGTGTGGTCCTCGATCGAGCAGCCGGCGAGGCCTGCCGCCTCGGCTGCAAAGACGGTCTCGGCGGCGCTCGTCGCGCTGTCGCCCTTGCCCTTCTCGAGATCGGCCGAGACCGGCAGGCCGGTCGCCGCCGTCACGTCGCGGCAGTGGTGGATCATCGCCTCGAAGGTCACCGCGCCGTCGGGCAGCCCGCGCGAAAAGGCAAAGCCGGCGCTGGTCGTCGCCAACGCCTTGAAACCGAAGGAGGCCAGCAGTTTCGTCGTGCCGACGTCCCAGGGGTTGGGCATGACGAAGATCGAGCTGTGCAGGTCGCGAAAGATTTTGCCCTTGTCCATGGATGCTCCCCAGAGTGCGAAGCGCATTTTATCCCGCCACTGCCCGACGGGCAAACGAATGCGATTGGTTCAGAAGCGATTGGCGTTCTCTCCTGCCAATTTGTCCAATGCGTCGGACCCCTTGACGTATGCGGTCCCGTCCCAATGGTAGGTGGCGGAGATGTCGCGCGAGGAAGCCTCGGGCGCCGGATCGTCGCAGCTTTCGCCATTCGGCACGGTGGCATCGGTCACCGTCGCCTTGATGGCCGCATAGGGCTGGCCGTCCGCAACGGTCTGAAAGGTCAATTCTTGCGTGCGCTTGTAGGCGCACAGCGACTCGTCGAACGTATAGATCATGTCGATCAGTTCGAACCTGTCGTCGCGGACCAGGATCAGGGGCGTGCTCATATAGCCCTGGCTCGAATTGAAATGCGTGCTCAGGGTGATGATCGCGTCATCACCGGGCCCGATCGGCAGCTTGCCCGGATCGCGGAAAGAGTTGCTTCGGTCGACGGCGACATTGACAGCGTCGAGCAGTCTCGGCTTGCCGGCAAGATCGTAGAGCGCCAGCACCGCGAAACCCTCGGCGCTGTCGGAGGAGCTGCCGAGGTCGAACAGCATGGCCAGCCGATCCTTGCCGCCGGCCTTGATGTCCAGCGCGGCGGCGTTGGAAAGGCCCGACGTTTCGGGCGGCGAGCCACCGCTATCCGGACCCTCGATATGGCGCATCTCGATCGGCATAGAACCCCGGTAGAAGCCGTCCTTGTCCGCCGCCAGATCGGGAATGACCATCCTGGCGAGGTCGAAATAGGTCGTGTCCTGGTGGCCGGGAACGGCGCTGCCAAGGTCCGGGAAGCTGCCGTCTTGCGCGCCGGCCGTCGTCCACAGGCACGGCAGCAGCAAACAGGCGAGGACGAAGCGAAGCAGGATGGAATTCATACGCTGGCGCCTCCCACGGTCGAGCGTCCGCAAGCTAGCACGGACGACCGAGGCGTACAGCCGGATAACAAGCCTGAAGATTAGATCAGTGGATCGGCACCAGCCCGGCAAGTTCGCGCATGTCGTCGAACAAGATGCCGCCGGCCTCGGTCAGGCCGTCGCGGTCGGAATGCGGGTCGCCGTGATAGGAATAAACGCGCATGCCGGCGGTAATGCCGGCTAATGTCCCGGCGACGCTGTCCTCGATGACGATGCAGTCGGCGGGCGCGAAGCCCATCGTGCCTGCGGCATGCAGGAACAGGTCGGGAAACGGCTTGCCGCGCGAGACCATGGTCGAGCTGAACAGCGCATGCTCGAACAGCGGCAGCAGCCCGGTCTGGCCGAGCGTGATGTGCATTTTAGACACCCGTGCCGATGAAGCGACGCAAGTTGCGATGCCGGCCGCGTGCACGGCTTCGATGAACTCCCTGACATAGGGGACGGCTTCGACGCCATGCGCGAACAGGTCCGGCAGGCCGGCGTTCCAGCGTTCGACGAAATCGGCGCCGAGGCTGACGCCGGTCGCCTCGACTTCCTTCTGCACCGAGACCATGCTGCGGCCAGAGAAATTCTTGCGGCAATATTCGAAGCTCGCCGGATAGCCGGCAGCGCTGAGCCATTCGGCAAGGCGCCGATTGGCCAGGTTCTCGGTGTCGACCAGAACCCCGTCGCAATCGAAGATGACGAGCTTGGGTAGGGACATCAGGCCGTGCCGGTCGATCCGAAGCCGCCGGAGCCACGTGCCGTGCCGCCGGCCAAGGTGCGCTCCTCGACCGTCGCCTGCGTCACCGGGGCGAAGACGATCTGGGCGATCCGCATGCCACGCGTCACCGCGAAATCCTCGTCGCCGAGATTGATCAACAGCACCTTGACCTCGCCGCGATAGTCGCTGTCGATGGTGCCCGGTGTGTTGAGACAGGTGAGGCCGTGCTTGAAGGCGAGGCCTGAACGCGGCCGGACTTGGCCTTCCACGCCCTCCGGGATCTCCAGGATCAGCCCGGTCGGTACCAGCGCGCGTTTTCCCGGCAGGATCAGCAGCGGCCGGTCGTCCGGCACCGCGGCGCGCAGATCCATGCCGGCGGCGCCCGTGCTTTCGTAGGCGGGAAGCGGCAGGCCTTCACCATGCGGCAACCTGACGAAGCCGACGGCCGGACCGATGACAGAGGAAGTGTAGAGTGCTGCGCGCATGAGGCTGATCCTATCGCTGTCAACGCCGATTCGGTCAACTCGGCGGCTAGGCTATCAACGGCTTTCTTTCAGCGCAGTTCCGCTTCAGCGCAGTTCGATGGGAACGACCGTCGTCTCCTTGATCTCCTCCATGACGAAGGAGGCCGAAACGTCTGACAGCGCCACCTTGGCGATCAGCCGTTGATAGAGCCGGTCATAAGCCTTCACATCGGCGACGCGGGCACGCAAGACATAATCGAGGTCGCCGGACATGCGGTAGACGCCGGTGATCTCGGGAAAGCCGCTCACTGCCGCCCGGAATTTTTGCAGCCAGTCCGGATCGTGGTTGGAGGTCCGGACCAGGATGAACACCGAGAGGCCGAGTCCAAGTTTGTCGGCATCGACCAGCGCCACCCGGCCGGTGATGACGCCGTCTTCTTCCAGCCGCTTCACCCGGCGCCAGCAGGCGTTGCGCGACAGCGACACTCTTTCCGACAATTGGTCGACCGACAATGTGCCGTCGCGTTGCAACTCGGCCAGCAATCTTCGGTCGATCTCATCGATTTCCAGCGGCATGTGGGATGTTTGTCCCAATAATTGGCCAAACACAAGGATGATTTGGGACCAATGAACCAAAAGCTCGTGCCAGAATACTCAGCATCGGGGCTTGTCCCGGTAGGAGGGATCACCATGACGACACGGCTTGCAAGGCTCTTTACCTCTCACCCGGCCAAGGTGGGCGAGACCTATTTCAGCCATATGGCCTTCGCGGCGTGGTTCTGCTCGCGCCTGTTCATGGCGGCGTTCGCCGCGCTCATTCACGCTTTCTTGCCGTTTGTGTTTGAGACTACGGCCAGCCGAATCGTTCGCGAGCTCTATGAGCGCACGCACAGCAGAGGCACACACCCAATCAAGGAGCCTGCGGCTCGCATGGATCGCGCCTGAGGGAAGATTAAGCGATGTGCCGGTGGGCGGCCTATCTTGGCGAAGCGGTCTTTCTCGAAGACATCGTCACGGCACCCTGCCATTCGCTGATCGCCCAGAGCCATTGCGCCCAGGAAGCCAAGTCGCCGACCAATGGCGATGGCTTTGGTCTCGCCTGGTACGGTGATCGGCGCGAACCGGGTCTCTATCGCGACATTCTGCCGGCCTGGTCCGATCCCAATCTGAAGAGCCTGTGCCGGCAGATCAAATCCGGCCTGTTTCTCGCCCATGTGCGCGCCTCGACCGGCGGCGCCACCAGCCGCATGAACTGTCATCCCTTCACTGCCGGCCGCTGGTCGTTCATGCACAACGGCCAGATCGGCGGCTTCGAAAGAATCCGCCGCGCGCTGGAAAATTCGCTCTCTGACGCTGGCTTCGCCCAGCGCGAAGGCACCACCGATTCCGAACTCTTCTTTCTCCTGATGATCGACGAAGGGCTGTCGAGTGATCCGGAGGGCGCTGTTCTCCGCGCCACCAGCCGCGTTATGGACGCCTCGCGCCGCGCCGGCTTCGAACCGGCGCTGAGACTTACCGCCGCCTTGTCGGACGGCGAATCGCTCCATGCGGTGCGCTATGCGACCGATGCCCACGCGCCGACGCTCTACACCTCCGTCTTCCGCAATGGCGGCGGGCGATGCCTTATGTCGGAGCCTTTCGATCGTGATGGCGGCGACTGGCAGCCGATCCCGCCCTCTAGCTTCGTCACCATCACCAGAGACGGCATGACCATTCGTCCGTTTGCGCCCGAGCCGGTAAGACTGGCGCTGGCCGTGTAGATTCCTCGCTATCGCGGCAACATCGCGGGACAGCGCCGACCTCAGCAGACCCTCGCAGCGCAATTCCGATCAAGCACCGCCTGTCCTCGAATGCTGAATTCGGCTTGAAGACGCGCCATAGCCCGCCATTTGGTGAGGCTGGCGCCGCTAGCAAGCCGGAGCATTGGTCATGGACGTCTTTTCCTCCACCAGAGAATTGGCTGCCGCGATCCGCGACCGCAAGATTTCCGCCGTGGAAGCGCTGGACGCGCATTTGGCTGAGATCGACAGGCAAAATGAGGCGGTCAACGCGGTCGTCACGCTCGACAGGGAAGGGGCTCGCGCTCGAGCGAAGAAAGCCGACGAAGCCCAGGCGCGCGGCGACGCTCTCGGGCCGCTGCACGGTGTGCCGTTCACGCTGAAGGACACGCACGAAACACTTGCGATGAAGACCACGGTCGGCTTCCCGCCCTTTGCCGACTATGTGGCGAGAAAGGACAGCCCGGTCGTTCTCAGGTTGAAGGTGGCCGGCGGAGTGCTGGTCGGCAAGACAAATGTCGCAACGATGCTGGGCGACTGGCAATCGAACAATCCGCTGTTCGGCCGCACCAATAATCCATGGGATCTCTCGCGCACCGCCGGCGGCTCCAGCGGCGGCGCCGCGGCAGCGCTCAGCACCGGCATGACACCATTCGAGGTCGGCACCGACATGCAGGATTCGATCCGCCTGCCTGCAGCCTTTTGCGGCGTCTACGGCCTCAAGCCGACCGAGCATCGCGTCTCCCTGGCCGGCGCCTTTCCCGATCCCGCCGGTGCGCCGCGCAGCGTGCGGCTGATGTCCTGTATCGGTCCGCTGGCCCGCAACGTCGACGATCTAGCGCTGATCCTGGGGATCATAGCAGGGCCGGATGGCAGCGACACCGATCTTGCGCCGGTGCCTGTCGAGGGCACGCCGGATGTTGATCCCAAGACCCTGCGCATCGCTTTCGCGCCGGCCTTTCCGGGTTTTCCGGTAGCCGGCGAGATCAGGGCCGCGGTCGAAAGTTTGGCCGAGCAACTCAAGTCTGCGGGGGTCGCCGTCGAGGAAGCAAGACTGCCGACGCTCGACCTGCATGACGATCTGACGCAAGGCAGCGCGCTGATCGGCATGATGCTGGAGGCTGTGCAGCCGGAGCCGTTAGAAGAACCGACACCGGTCTCGCGCTGGTTCGAGGCGCTCACCCGCCGCGACCAGTCAATTCTTGCCTGGGACCGCTTTTTCGAAGGTTGCGATGTCTTGCTTTGCCCCGTCGCCATGACCACGGCCTTCCCGCATTGCGAGCCGGGAACACCGATCAAGGTCGATGACAGGGAGCAGAGCTACTGGCTGCTGCCGGCCTACGGCGCGGTGTTCAACTATAGCGGCCATCCGGCACTGTCGCTGCCCTGCGGGCAGGACCGCGACGGCCTGCCCATCGGCCTGCAACTGGTCGGCCGCCGCTGGTCCGAATCGCGGCTGCTTGGCATCGCCAAGGCGATGGCGCCGCTGACCGGCGGCTTTCGCCGGCCGCCAGTTATTGAGCAAACCGCGTCAGCCCATAAGGCTCAAGCAGCGGGTCGCGCGCGTCGTCGAGGATTTCCCGGGCGGCGAACAGGCCGACCGCAGGCGCCAGCGTGATGCCGGAATGCATGACCGCGACATAGAGGCCGCCCACGCCTTGAGCCCGCCCGATGATCGGAAAGCCGTCGATCGGCGTCGGCCGGTAGCCGACGGTGCGGAAATCCAGTTCCAGCCCGCCGGCGTCGCGCAGCATGCTCTTCATCGCCGCATACAGCTCGCGGGCGGTGGCTTCGGCATCCAAGCCCGGATCGGCGCCGCCGAAATCCGAACCGGCGATGATGCGGCCCTCGGCAGTCTGGCGCATATGCAGCCGATCGCCGATCACCAGGCCGTTGAGCAGCCTTTCGTAGGGGCGTGAGTGGACGATCAGGCCGGGCGGCGTCTCGATCGGCAGTTTTATCCCGGCCGTCGCAGCGATTGCCGGAGAGCCGGCGCCGGCCGCGATCACCACCTCGTCGGCGGCAATCCGTCCGCCTGACGTATCCACGCCGGTAATCCTACCATTGGTCTGTATCAGCGCGGTGACTGTCGTGCCGGTCATCACCCGCGCGCCAAGCCGCTCGGCGTCGGCCAGCAGCGTCTGCGTGGCCGCGACCGGCTCGGCCACGCCCTCCTCAGCGACGTGAAGGGCGAAATCGGGAAGCTCGGTCAAATTGGGTTCTATACGTGCGGCTCCCACGCGGTCGACGCGCTCGATGCCGTAGCCCCAGGCAGAATGCTCGACGGCATAGGCCTCCAACTTGGCCGGCGGCAGGTCCCAGCACAGGCCGCCGCACCATTCCAACGGAATGTCGGGCACGTCATGCGCAAGCCGCGTCCATTCGGCCATCGAACGGGTGCGCAGCCGGAAATACGCTTCTGGATTGCCCCAACTGGCATTGATCCAGGCAAAGGAATTCGGCGTCGCGACGCCGCCGGCGCCGCTGTCGGCAATGACCGTCACCTTCGCGCCGGCCTTCGCCAGATGCCAGGCGATGGACGCGCCGATGATGCCGGCGCCGACGACGATGACTTGCTTGGCTGCGCTCATCGATGGTCCTTTGTCGAATCGGGTCTTCTGATGTCGTTGCGGCAACCCTATCTCAAGACCGGGCAACTGCCCAAAACTGTTCGACAGGCCACAAAAGCGCTGCTAGAAGCCCGCGCACCACATGGGATTCCATAAATTGGCTGAAGACATCACGAACGCGGTGGCGCGCCGCCGCACTTTCGCGATCATCGCGCATCCGGACGCCGGCAAGACGACCCTGACCGAAAAGCTGCTGCTGTTCGGCGGCGCCATCCAGCTTGCCGGCGAGGTCAAGGCCAAGAAGGATCGCATCCAGACCCGGTCGGACTGGATGAAGATCGAGCGCGAGCGCGGCATCTCGGTCGTCACCTCGGTGATGACCTTCGAGTATGAGGACAATGTCTTCAATTTGCTCGACACGCCCGGCCACGAGGATTTCGCCGACGATACCTATCGCACGCTGTCGGCGGTCGACGCGGCGGTCATGGTCATCGACGCCGCCAAGGGCATCGAGCCGCGCACGCTAAAACTGTTCGAGGTCTGCCGGCTGCGCGATATCCCGATCATCACCTTCGTCAACAAGATGGACCGCGAAAGCCGCGACCCGTTCGAGATCCTCGACGAGATCGAGCAGAAGCTGGCGTTGGACACCGCGCCGATCACCTGGCCGATCGGCCGCGGCAAAACCTTTTCCGGCACCTACCACCTGGCGCTGAACGCCGTGCGAAAGGGCGACGCGGAGAAGGAACGCACGCCGGTCAATGGTCCCGATTCCAACCGCGTCGCCGGGCTGTTGCCGGAGAACGAGCGCGAAGCCTTCATCGAGGAGCTCGAGCTGGCGCGCGAAGCCTGCCGTCCGCTCGACATCGACTCGTTTCGCGAGGGCCATCTGACGCCGGTCTATTTCGGCTCGGCGCTGCGCAATTACGGCGTGCGCGACCTGATCGAAGCGCTTGGCGCCTACGGGCCGCCGCCGCGCGCGCAGGACGCCGACACCCGCAAGGTCGAGGCGACCGAGGACAAGATGACCTCCTTCGTCTTCAAGATCCAGGCCAACATGGATCCCAACCACCGCGACCGTATCGCCTTCGTCCGCGTCTGCTCGGGCAAGCTCGAGCGCGGCATGAAAGCCAAACTGGTGCGCACGGGAAAGCCGATGAGCCTGTCGGCGCCGCAATTCTTCTTCGCCCGCACCCGCGTCACTGCCGACGAGGCCTTTGCCGGCGACGTCGTCGGCATCCCCAACCACGGCACGCTGCGCATCGGCGACACACTGACCGAGGGCGAGGAGATACTTTTCCGCGGCGTGCCGAATTTCGCGCCGGAAATCCTGCGCCGCGTCCGCCTCGGCGACGCGATGAAGGCCAAGAAGCTGAAGGAAGCGCTGCACCAGATGGCCGAGGAAGGCGTCGTGCAATTGTTTTCGCCGGAGGACGGTTCACCGGCCATCGTCGGCGTCGTCGGCGCGCTGCAACTCGACGTGCTGAAGGAACGGCTGAGCATCGAGTACACGCTGCCCGTCGATTTCGAGATGTCGCGCTTTTCGGTCTGTCGCTGGATATCGGCTGACGACAAGGCCGAGATGCATCGCTTCATCGAGGCGCATCGCGGCGACATTGCCCGCGACCTCGACCACGATCCGGTGTTCCTGGCCCAGCACGCCTTTTCGCTCAACTACGAGGCCGAACGCTGGAAGGCGATCCGCTTCGCCGCGGTCAAGGATTATCAGGTCCGCGACAAGGCGGCTTGAGCTGCGGCCCTCCCTTCCCCCCTTGTGGGGGAAGGTGGATCGGCGCGCAGCGCCGAGACGGAAGAGGGGTGTTGGAAGAAACTCGGCGTGAAACGTCGAAGGGTTCTAGGCGTTTACCTCTTCAAGGTAGCGATCCTTCCAGCACCCCTCATCCGACCGAGCTTCGCTCGGCCACCTTCTTCCACAAGGGGAGAAGGGGAGGTCGCCTTCCCTCAGCCCTTGGCTGCCTCTTCGATCTTGGCGATGTCGATCTTGGTCATTTGCATCATCGCCTGCATGACACGGCCGGCCTTTTCTGTGTCGGGGTCCTGCAGCAGCCTCGGCAATTGCTCCGGCACGACCTGCCAGGAGACGCCGAATTTGTCCTTCAGCCAGCTGCACTGGCTGGGCTCGCCACCGCCCTCGATGAGCCTGTCCCAGAAATAGTCGACCTCCTCCTGCGTCTTGCAGTCGATGGAGAGCGAGACTGCCTCGGTGAACTTGAATTGCGGCCCGCCGTTGAGCGCCTGGAACTGCACGCCGTCGAGCTCGAAATAGGTCACCAGCACCTTGCCCTCATTATCGCCGCTGCCCTTGGGCCAGCGCATCACGCTCAGCACCTTCGAGTTCTTGAAGATGGAGATGTAGTGGTTCATGGCCTCCTCGGCCTGGGCGTCGAACCACAGGCAGGGGGTGATCTTTTGCATTTGCTTGCTCCTCGGGCTGTTTTCGGTTGCTATCACGGTGAAACGGCTGGCTCCGAGAATGCTGCCATCCTCTTGCCGTTTGCCCAAGGACGGCTGCTCGGCACGCAATCCGACAGTGGCATCGAAATTTTCGAAAGAATCTGGCGCGGCGCAAAATTGTGGCCAGACCAGGCGTCGGCGTCTATAACGCCTGCGGTCGAATTCAGCGCCGCCGCGCTCCCATCGAGCGCCGCCGGCCAGTCAAGGAAAATTCATGCCTGCCTATCGCTCCCGCACCACCACCCATGGCCGCAACATGGCCGGCGCCCGCGGCCTGTGGCGCGCCACCGGCATGAAGGATTCCGATTTCGGCAAGCCGATCATCGCTGTGGTCAATTCCTTCACCCAGTTCGTGCCGGGCCACGTCCATCTCAAGGATCTCGGCCAGCTGGTCGCCCGCGAGATCGAAAAGGCTGGCGGCGTGGCCAAGGAGTTCAACACCATCGCTGTCGACGACGGCATCGCCATGGGCCATGACGGCATGCTCTATTCGCTGCCTTCGCGCGAGCTGATCGCCGACTCGGTCGAGTATATGGTCAACGCCCACTGCGCCGACGCCATGGTCTGCATCTCCAATTGCGACAAGATCACGCCGGGCATGCTGATGGCGTCGCTGCGCCTCAATATCCCGACAGTCTTCGTCTCCGGCGGGCCGATGGAAGCCGGCAAAGTGGTGCTCGCCGGCAAGACGCAGGCGCTCGATCTCGTCGATGCCATGGTCGCTGCCGCCGACGACAAGATCTCCGACGAGGACGTCAAGACCATCGAGCGCTCGGCCTGCCCGACCTGCGGCTCCTGCTCAGGTATGTTCACCGCCAATTCGATGAACTGCCTGACCGAGGCGCTCGGCCTTTCGCTGCCCGGCAACGGCTCGACGCTGGCAACGCACGCCGACCGCAAGCGGCTGTTCGTCGAGGCCGGCCATCTGATCGTCGATCTCGCCCAGCGCTACTACGAGCAGGACGACGACACGGCGCTGCCGCGCAGCATCGCCTCGAAGGGCGCCTTCGAGAACGCCATGACGCTCGACATTGCCATGGGAGGCTCGACCAACACCGTGCTGCACATCCTGGCTGCCGCGCATGAGGGCGAGGTCGACTTCACCATGGAGGACATCGACCGGCTGTCGCGGCGGGTTCCGGTGTTGTGCAAGGTGGCTCCGGCCAAGGCCGACGTCCACATGGAGGACGTCCACCGCGCTGGCGGCATCATGGCGATCCTCGGCCAGCTCGATAGCGCCGGACTGATCAACCGCGACCTGCCGACCGTACATACGCGGACCCTCGGCGAAGCGCTCGACCATTGGGATATATCGCGCACGTCAAGCCAGAATGTTCGCGATTTTTTCCTCGCCGCACCGGGCGGCGTGCCGACGCAAGTCGCCTTCAGCCAAGACCGGCGCTGGGACGATCTCGACACGAACCGCGAAACCGGCGTTATCCGCTCGGCGGAGCATCCCTTTTCCAGGGACGGTGGCCTTGCCGTGCTCAAGGGCAACCTGGCGCTCGACGGCTGCATCGTTAAGACCGCGGGCGTCGATGAATCGATCCTGAAATTCACCGGCCCGGCCAGGGTGTTCGAAAGCCAGGACGCCAGCGTCAAGGCGATCCTGTCCAACGAGATCAAGGCCGGCGATGTCGTCGTCATCCGCTACGAAGGGCCGCGCGGCGGCCCCGGCATGCAGGAAATGCTCTACCCGACCAGCTATTTGAAATCGAAGGGCCTCGGCAAAGCCTGCGCGCTGGTCACCGACGGCCGCTTTTCCGGCGGCACCTCCGGCCTGTCGATCGGCCATGCCTCTCCCGAGGCGGCGGAAGGCGGGCTGATCGGGCTGGTGCATGAGGGCGACACGATCGAGATCGATATCCCGAACCGCACCATCCGGCTTGCCGTCGACGATGCCGAACTGGCCGCCCGGCGCGCCGCGATGGAGGCAAAGGGAGCTGCCGCCTGGAAGCCAGAGGAAAAGCGCAAGCGCAAGGTGACGATGGCCTTGCGCGCCTACGCCTCGATGGCGACCAGTGCTGCAAAGGGTGCGGTAAGGTATGTGCCGGAATAGGTTCGCTTCTTCAAAGGGATGACGGTGGATGGATTTTGACCTTATCGTCCGCGGCGGCATGCTGCCCGACGGCACGATCGCCGATATCGGCATCATCGGCGAGACGATCGCGGCCATCGAGCCGCAGCTGAACGTTAGCGCGGGCACGGCGATCGACGCCCATGGCAATCTGATCTCGCCGCCTTTCGTGGATCCGCATTTTCACATGGACGCCACGCTCTCCCTGGGCATCCCGCGCATCAACGCGTCGGGCACGCTGCTGGAAGGCATTTCGCTGTGGGGCGAACTGAAGCCGCTGTTGACGCACGAAGCGGTGCGCGAGCGCGCGCTCGCCTATTGCGACTGGGCGGTGTCCATGGGCCTGCTCGCCATCCGCACCCATGTCGATGTCTGCGATACGAGGCTGCTGGCGGTCGAAGCCCTGCTCGATGTGAAGAAGACGGTCGCGCCCTATATCGACCTGCAATTGGTCGCCTTCCCGCAGGATGGGCTTTATCGCTCGCCGACGGCGCGCGATAACACCGTTCGAGCGCTCGACATGGGGGTCGATATCGTCGGCGGCATTCCGCACTTTGAGCGCACCATGGCCGATGGCACGCGTTCGGTGACGGAACTGTGCGAAATCGCGGCAGAACGCGGCCTGATGGTCGACCTGCATTGCGACGAGACCGACGATCCGCTGTCGCGCCATATCGAGCAACTGGCCTATGAGACGCAGCGCCTCGGCCTGAAGGGTAGGGTCGCCGGCTCGCATCTTACTTCGATGCACTCGATGGACAATTACTACATCTCGAAGCTGTTGCCGCTGATCGCCGAGGCAGGCGTCTCGGCGATCCCCAATCCGCTGATTAACATCATGCTGCAGGGCCGCCACGACACATTCCCCAAACGCCGCGGCCTGACGCGCGTCAAGGAAATGCTTGCCCACGGCATCCGCGTCGGCTGGGGACAGGATTGCGTGCTCGACCCCTGGTATTCGCTGGGCACCGCCGACATGCTCGATGTCGCCTTCATGGGCCTTCACGTCGCCCAGATGTCGAGCCCGGCCGACATGGCACGCTGCTTCGACATGGTCACTAACGTCAACGCCGCCATCATGGGCCTCGACCATCTCGGCCTGGCGGTCGGCAAGCGCGCCAGTCTCGTCGTCCTTGATGCCGGCGACCCGGTCGAGGCCTTGCGCCTGCGCCCCGAGCGCCTCTGCGTCATCGCCAGAGGCAAGGTGGTGGCCGAGCGGGCCAGGCAGGAAACGCGGCTTTCGATCGCTGGGCGGCCGGGAACAGTGAGCCGCAGACATCGCCCGCCACTTCATGACCAATAATTGGCAGGCCCGATAAGATGTTGAGCCTGCATCAGGCCGCACACGTCGATCAGATTGATAGGTCCTGATCTTAAGTCTACAGTCAGTCTCCACTTTTATGGCGAGAGGACACGATGTGGCACAAGACGGCGATGGTGGTCGCGTTGGCGGCGACCTGTGCAGGCTGCATGACGACCGAAGACCGTCGTGCCGCGGACGAGGCGAAATGCCGATCCTACGGCTTCGTCAGGAAGAATGACGCCTTCGCCGAATGTCTGCAGCGCATCGATCTTGCGCGGCGCGCTGACCTGAGAAGTGCGTCGGCTTTCGATCCTTGGGACCGGCCGGTGATCTATCGTCCCGTCATCATTCGGCCACGGCCAAAGTAGGCGCAACCCTTAGCTTAGCCGCAGAGCGGCCATTCAAGCTGCGATCTGCGCCATAGGCCCAGCCGATTTCCGGCTCTGGTCTGGCCGGTCTCCCGATTTCCGCTCGTCAAAGCGGCTGCTTGCGTCTACGACGCTGCTCACCGAGCTTTCATGCGGGAGGAAGCGACATCGGCATGGCACAGCCAACAGCCCAGAATTCGACGATCAGGAACGTGCTGCTCGCTGGCATTCTGCTGATGCTGGCCGGTGATTTTCTGTTTGCGTTGAACGATGCGATGGGCAAGTGGCTGGTCGCCAGCTTTTCCGTCGGCCAGGTCGTGCTGATCCGTTCCATCGGCGCCTTTTTCGTGCTCGGTCCGATGATCGCGCGTCAAGGCACGGCCAAGCTGTTCCGCATGGAGCGCCTGGAACTGCAGGTCTTGCGCGTCGTCATGACCACCCTCGACACGGCGCTGTTCTATGCCGCCGTCGTCTATCTGCCGCTCGCCGACGTCATGAGCTTCTACATGGCCGGACCGATCTACGTGGCGGCCCTGTCGCACCTGTTGCTCGGTGAAAAGGTCGGCTGGCGCCGCTGGATGGCGATCCTGGTCGGCTTCTGCGGCGTGCTGATCATGCTCAAGCCGTCCTCGGCCGCGTTTTCGCTGTCGTCGACCTTCGCGCTGGCCGGAAGCATTTCATTCGCCTTCGCCATCATCCTCAACCGGCGGTTGCGTGGCACCAGCGACACCTCGTTGGTTACCTGGCAAACCATCGGCACGCTGCTGGTCGGCGGATTTCTCACCATCGGCAACTGGCAGACACCGTCCTCGCTCGATTTCGGCGCGATGCTGCTTCTTGGCATCGTCTCCTGCGGCGCGCATCTGATGATCACCAGGGCGCTGAAGCTGGTGCCTGCCTCGACGCTGGCGCCGCTGCATTACAGCCTGCTGCTGTGGGCCGTCATCTTCGGGCTGGCCTTCTTCGGCGACATGCCCGGCCCGCGCATCCTGATCGGCTCGGGCATCATCGTGCTGGCCGGCCTGTTCATCTTCCATCGCCAGAAGGTGGTCGACGCGGTGCCGCCGGAAAACGTGCCGAAAGGTGTCAACTAAGGTTCAGAATTCCAGACCTAACCGCGCACTGCCGCCAGATGCCTTGAGAAGTCGGCCGTCTCCATCAGCGCCTTGCAGCGCGCGAAGCGGCGGTCGGCATAGGCGCGGAAATCGTCGACCGGATTGCTGTTGGCAAGCTGGATCAGCCCCCACAGCGTCCACAAGAGATCGCACATCGCCTTGTAGATGACGACGCGGCCGCGCTCCGCCGGTGTCGGCTCGCCAGCGAAATAGGCGAGCATCATCTCTTCCTCCTGTGCGATGTCGAATTGTCCTTCGACGCTGAGGTCGCCGAGATCCCAGAGCGGATCGTTCATGCCGGAATATTCCCAGTCGACGATCCACATCCTGTCGCCCGCATCGAGGAAGTTTTCGCACAGCGGGTCACAGTGGCAGGCGACAAGGGGCACGGGATGCGCGGCAAGGGCCGAGCGCACGGTTTCCGCCTCGAGCACGACGTCGTGGTAACCGGCAGGCAGGGCGACGTCCTTGGTCGACAACACCTTCAGATAATCGTCGATCATCGCAAAAAGCTCGAAGCGGAAGGGAAACGCCGCGCCGGATGTATGCAGCCTGCGGAAGGCCTTGCCGGCGCGCGCCGGACTACCCGGCCGGGTCTTGAATTTTTCCGGCGACATCGTCTCGGCGCCGACGACGAAACGCGTCACCATCACGCCTGTCTCGCCGTCGACATGCAGCAGCTCGGGGCTGACGCCGGCCTTGGCGGCTTCCCGCGCCGCCACCGCCTCGTTGGCGCGATTGATATACTCCTCGGTGCCTTTGCCGGGAATCCGCAGGCAGACATCTCCAGCCCTGAAGACGAGGTTGGTGAGGCCGCCAAGCCGCTCCAAGGGTCCCTCGTAACCGGCCAGCCCCGGAATGGCTGCAAGCGCCGCACGTGCTTCCTCGTCCACCATCGCTTCCGCCCTCTTTGCGTCTTTATTTGTGGCCACGACGGTTCCACAAATTTCGCCGTTTGGCTATCATCGGCGGCATGCGATTCACTCCAGCGTCGCACGGTCCTGTCGGACGCGGAAGGACGCTGCTGCACTTTGATTTTGCGGACGGGACTGCGATGGCGGACTGGAAAAATGAAGGCGCGCTCGCCGCGGCCTATGCAGCGAAGCGGCCTGAAGAAGTGGCGGCGCTCTACGACCGCTGGTCCGACACCTACGACGCCGACATGTCGGCGGCCGGTTATCGCCATCCGACCATCTGCCTCGCCCTGCTTGCCCGCCACCTGCCGCGCGGCGCGGCACCGCTCCTTGATGCCGGTGCCGGCACCGGGCTCATCGGCGAGTGGCTGAAGATCGCGGGCTATCCGCAGGTCGAGGCACTCGACATCTCGGCGGGCATGCTGGCCAAAGCGGAGCGCAAGGGTGTCTATTCGGCGCTTCACTGCCTGGCGCTCGGCGGCCCGCTGCCTTTCGCCGATAATGCCTATGCCGGGATCATATCGGCCGGCGTCTTCACCTCGGGCCATGTCGGTGCCGAGGGGCTCGACGAACTGATCCGCATTTGCCGGCCGGGCGGGATAATCGTGCTGACGGTCAAGAACACGCTGTGGGACGCCGGTTTTGCCGCGCGGATCGCCGACCTCGAGGCGAAGGGCGTCATCACACGTGCCGAGGAGACGTCGCCCTATGTCTCCATGCCGGGCGAGGCGGACACCGTGCCCAGCCGCGGCCTCGTTCTGCGCGTGAACTGATCACTCTTCCATTCCCCTCGTTAAGGTTCCCGTGCGCTCGATGTCACCAAAAGTGGTACTGCTGGCGAAGCCAATTTGGCCGCGGCTAGACAATTGACAGCCCGAGTTTACAAGCAACATGTTGCCCCCGAACTGGGCTTATTTCCGACTTCGCCAGCAGTATCAAAAGTGCCCAAGAGCCGACCTCCTTTACGCCTCCGGGGAAGTCAGGCGGCTTGCAGCCGTCGGTGAAGGTGCGTCAACGCCGCCGTCTGTCCGACATTTCATTGGATTATCCTCCTTAGCACTGCCTTCACAGGGCCGGGCAGGAACCTGCTCAATCGCGACCGCAGACCTCTCGACCTTCTGCGCGACACTCCGGGAATGCACGGGAGCTGCTCGATATACTCTGGCCTTTCGGGGCGATCGATCTCGGGCGATGCGTCCGTAATGGGCGAGGAGAGCAGTGGCTGACTCCGCCCTTTGATAGCAACCAGGGTGATGCGATCCCTCCAGACGACATGCCTGTCCCCTTCTGCAGCCAGCGGCCAGTTGGGATTATGATACTCGTAGGGGTTCAAGCACTCGTAGACGGACGTGAAGCCCACGTGTCGGAGTAGGTTGCAGAGCGATGCACGCGTGAAGAGGAAGGCCTTCGGGTTGTCGAGCGAGTTCCAGAGCTCTGCCAGCTTCTCCTCGGAGGTCGCATCAGTATCGTGTTCCTTGCCATACCTGCCCCAGTAGGTCTTCCCCTTCCAAGTGTACGACGCTTCGTCGCTGAGGCTGATATGGGTATCGATTATTGATATCTTTCCGCAAACCTTCGAGATTCTCTCCGCGAAGTCCATGACATCCGGAGCATCCAAGTGATAAAGGATCCCCAAACATAGAACAACATCGAAACGACCATGGCGCTCCTCGTCGAGGTTGCGCACGTCATTTAGGGCGAGTTCGAGGTTGTCCAGGGAGAGTACCTCCTTAGCGAAGTGCACCTTCTCAAGGTTCGCCTCCCGACCCTCGATGGCGAGCACGTCGGCCCCATGGAGCGCGAACTCGATCCCGTATTGCCCCTCGAGACACGCCAGGTCCAGAACGCGAAGCTTCTCCAACGGCTTCCCCGCAAGATCTGCAGCGATCTGCACGAAGCGCCTCAATCGGGCGTCCCAGTGCGGCTCATCGAACGTGTCAATTTGATCGGCCAGATGGATGGAACCTGCCGTCCAGGGGCCGAACCTTTCGATAATCTTCTGCTTTTTCTCCTTGATTTCGTTTATTTGCATATTGTGCCCTCGTCATAGAAAAACAGTCTCGAACGTGTAGACTCCAGGGGAAATGCTAGACCAGTTTCTGGAAAAGTGAATAGGATGTTATCCTCAGTAACCCTAGAGCGGTTCTCGACCTGACGTACGGACTCAAGCTCAATGCTTATAGGCGCCGGCTTTTCCGCACGGATCGCCGACCTCGAGGTGAAGTGCGTCGTTACGCGCACCGAGGAGACTTCGCCCTATGTCTCCATGCCGGGCGAGGCGGACACCGTGCCCAGCCGCGGGCTCGTTCTGCGCGTGAACTGATCTAGGCTCTGATTCTTTCTCCCGCCGGATCGTAAAGCGGCTCGAGCTGGATCTTTGCCGGCGTCCGCTCCATCGCCACCACCAGCTCGTAGTCGCCGCAGGCGAGGAAATCGTCGCTGACGCCATCGGCGTTGCGCACATAGCCGTAGCCGATGTTCTTGCCGACCGTGTAGCCGTAGCCGCCGCTGGTCAGGTAGCCGACCGGCTCGTTGTTGCGCAAGATCGTCTCGCGCCCGAGCAGCACGATCTCGCAATCATCGACGGTAAAGCCGGCAAAGCGCTTTTTCGGTGCGCCGCCGCTGATCTCTTCCAGCGCCCGCCGCCCGAGAAAATCGGTATTCTTGCGAAGCTTCACCGCCCAGCCGAGGCCGGCCTCCTGCGGCGTGTCGTTGGGCGTGATGTCGGAGCCCCAGGCGCGGTAGCCTTTTTCCAGCCGCAGCGATTCCAGCGCCCGGTACCCGACCGGGCGAATGCTGTGCTCCTCGCCCGCCGCCATCAGCGCGTCGAAGATTTCGCCCGCCGCCGCGATCGGCACATGCAGCTCCCAGCCGAGCTCGCCGACATAGGTGACGCGCAGCGCCCGAACTGTGTGGCCGGCGATGAAGATTTCCCGCACATGTCCGAACGGGAAAGCGGTGTTCGACACGTCCGCACCGGTCACCGCAGCCAGCACGTCGCGGGCGCGCGGCCCCATCAGCGACAGCGTGCCGAAATCCTCGGTGACATCGGTGAGCGTCACGTTGAGCTCCTTGCCGACATGGTCGCTGATCCACGAGAAGTCATGCGTCCTAAAACCGGTGCCGGTGACGACGTAGAATCGTTCTTCGCCGAGCCGAGCCACGGTCAGATCGGCCTCGATGCCGCCGCGCGTGTTGAGAAGCTGCGTATAGGTCAGCCGGCCGACCGGCTTGGCGACATCGTTGGCGCAGATCCAGTCGAGCGCCTTCAGCGCGTCGGCGCCGCTCAGTTCGAATTTGGCGAAGGACGACTGGTCGAAGATACCGACGTTCTCACGAACGTGACGGTGCTCGTCGCCGACCGGCGAAAACCAGCTCTGCCGGCCCATCGAATAGATGTCCTTCGGCTCGACGCCTTCCGGCGCAAACCAGTTCGGCCGCTCCCAACCGAGTTTGGAGCCGAACACGGCGCGCTGCTTTTGTAGCCGTTCATAGAGCGGTGACACGATCCGTGGCCGGCCCGTGACATACTCCTCATGCGGGAAGCCGATCGTATAGTGCTTGCCATAGGCTTCCAGCGTGCGGTCGCGGACCCATGGCCGGTCGCGGTGCAGGTCGGAAAAGCGTCTGATATCGACCACCCACAGATCGAGTGGCGCCTCGCCGTCGACCGCCCACTGCGCCAGCACCCAGCCGGCACCGCCGCCCGCCGCGATGCCGAAGGCGTTGAAGCCGGCGCCGACGAACATGTTGGCGCATTCGGGTGCCACGCCGAGAATGAAATTGCCGTCCGGCGTGAAACTCTCCGGCCCATTGATCATCTGCTTGACGCCGACGGTTTCGAGCGCCGGAACCCGCGCGATCGCCTGGTTCATATGCTGCTCGAAATGATCGTAATCGTCGTCGAACAGCCGGAACTCCCAGTCATCAGGGACATCGCCGCCGGGAAGATCGGTCGTCCAGGCTTGCGGGTTCGGCTCATAGCCGCCCATCGCCAGCCCGCCGACCTCCTCCTTGAAATAGATGCGCCGGTCGGGGTCGCGGATCGTCGGCGCATCGGTCCCCAACCCGTCTATTCTTTCGGTGATGATGTACTGGTGCTTGACCGGCTGCAGCGGCACGTTGATGCCGGCTAGCGTGCCCACCTGGCGCGCCCATTGCCCGGCACAGTTCACCACCTTGTCGCAGCCGATATCGCCCTTGTTGGTCTTCACCGCGGTGATGCGGCCATCCTGCATGTCGAAGCCGGTGACGCGGATATCCTCGAACAGCCTGGCACCGTGCATGCGAGCGCCTTTGGCCAGCGACTGCGTGATGTCGGAAGGGCTTGCCTGGCCGTCGGTCGGCAGCCAACTGGCGCCAACGAGATCGCCGGTTTCCAGCAGCGGCCACATTGCCTTGACCTCGGCCGATGACAGCAACTGCATATCCATGCCGAAGCTTTTCGCCGTCGTCGCCAGCCTCTTGTACTCGATCCAGCGGTCGGCATTGGTGGCGAGCCTGAGGCACCCGGTCATCTTCCAGCCGGTGGCCAGCCCGGTTTCGGCTTCCAGCCCCTTGTAGAGATCGACCGAATATTTGAGCACACTGGTGATCGAGGCCGACGAGCGCAACTGCCCGACCAGCCCCGCCGCATGCCAGGTGGAGCCCGACGTCAGCTTGCCCTGTTCCAAAAGTACGACATCGGCCTTGTGGTCACGCGTCAGATGATAGGCCGTCGAACAGCCGATGATGCCGCCACCGATGACGACGATCTCGGCGTGGGCAGGCAATGTCATGATCTCTGTCCGTATTTCGTTCTGTAGTTTTCCAGCGCGGCATCGAGCCGCGTCAGGTTTTCGTCGGTATAGGCGACGTAGTCGATGCCGGGCGCGTCGAGATAAAGTTCGGAAACCATGCTCCACATCGCCTCGCGCAGCAGCGATGCGCATTGCATGGCCGCATGTGAGCGGCGGATCGCCTCATCCGGCTCCTTCATGAAGTAGGCGGTCAGGAAAGCGAATGACTCCTCGTCGTTCATGCTGGCGTTCGATGCGACACCGGCAAGGTCGAACATCGCCGTGTTGAAGCCGGCATACTCAAAATCGATCAGCCACAGCCTATGGCCATCGTCGAGGATATTAGCCGGCAAAAGGTCATTGTGACCGAAGACGATCGGCAGCAGTTTCTGCGCCCGTTCGAGCTCGTCCGCAAGTGTCAGCAGCCGCGGCAGCTCGCTTCGCATGCGGCTACCGGCTTCCTCCAGCGTGCGCGCATAGTCGCGGATGACATGGAATACCCAGAACATGAAGCCGGCGCCGGAGACATGATTGGGCATCTCCCGATGGAAGCCGCGCATCAGGGCGGCAACGCGGCCGATATTGGCGCGTACGTCCTCGGCGACAAAAGTCTTGGCGCCGAGAAACTCCGTCACCAAGATGCCGGGCTCGGAATAGCGGACAGCCGGCGCGAAGCCGGCGGCATGGGCCGCGCGCGCGGTCATCACCTCGCGCTCGCGAAAGACGTGGTGGAACGGAAAGTCCTGGCCGAAGCGGACGACATGCCGTCCGACCGCGTCCTCGACCAGATAGTTGGCGTTGCTTAGGCCGCCCGGCAGCGGCGCGATCTCGATGCTGCCAGTCCAGCAGGGCAGGGCGCGGATGCGGTCCTCGGCGGTCACGGGTCCATCTCTCATTGCGCGGGGTTCAAGGCGCCACGGGGGACACAAAGCTGGCGGCCGGCAGGAGGGCGAAATGCGAAGTTCTCGTCGGTGCGGGATCCCGGGATCGGTATCCCGCACCGCACCGACGAGCCCCTGTGCCGGGTTCTTCGACTCCGGCATCCGCCCCCGCGGATTCGAAAAATTCCTTTTCCCTTGCGCCAGACGACTTTCCAGCCGTTCGGGCAGGCGAATCTTGGTGCGGCTCTGCCATCGTTCTCCCGTGGCAGTTCCGAGCCTGTCACCAAGCCAGTGTCACGCCATGTGATCTGGCTTGTCAACGAAAACTTGTGGCTTTTTGCCCGAAACCACAAGGATTTCTTGTAAGCTGTGGCCGATTTGCCTTAGAAGCGGTCAGTAGCGCAACAAACCGATTGGGTGAGACCGATGCACTCGAAGCGGCATGGCGAAATCCTGCGTCTCCTCCATGAGGAGGGCACCGTCACCATCGCCAGCCTGGCCGACCGGCTGGGCGTCTCGCTGGAGACCGTGCGCCGCGACGTCAAGCCGCTGACCAGTGACGGTTCGATCTTGAAGATGCATGGCGCCGTCGGCCTGCCGTCGATGGCCGGCGAGGCGCCGTTCGAGCGGCGCATGCGCGAAAATGCCGATGCCAAGCGTGCCATTGCCCGCATGGTTGCCGCGACCATCCGTGACGGCGAATCGATCATGCTCGACACCGGCACCACCACCTCTTTCCTGGCCCGCGAGCTGCTAGGCCACCGGCGGCTGACGGTGGTCACCAACTCCTCCGATATCGCCCGCACGCTGGCCACCGTCAACGGCAACAAGGTCTACATGGCCGGCGGCGAATTGCGCAGCGATTCGGGGGCCGCCTTCGGCGTCTCGGCGATCGAATTCGTCAGCCGCTTTTCCGTCAGCCACGCTGTGATCTCCACCGGCGCGGTCGATGCCGTCACCGGCGTCATGGATTATGATCTGGAAGAGGCGGAATTCGCCCGCATGGTGCTGTCGCGCGGCCAGCGCTCGCTCGTTATCACCGACCACACCAAGTTCGGCCGCCAGGGTCTGGTCCAGGTCTGCGGCTTCGACGGTTTTTCCGAACTTGCCACCGACCGATCGCCGCCGCGCGCCATCGCCGCCGCCCTTGCCCAGGCGGGCGCACGGCTCAGCATTGTCGGCGACGAAAGCGGGATCTGATCTGACCAGAGCAGTAAAGCGGTGGGCGGCTTTTCTTCCTTACCGTCCCGGTGTTTAGTCCGGTCATGGCCTTCACCATCCGTCAATTGCAGTTCTTCATCGCCGTCGCCGAGCAAGGCACGGTGTCTGGCGCCGCCCAGAACCTGTCCATCTCGCAATCGTCGGTCACCGAGGCGATCAAGGAGCTCGAAGGCGATCTCGGCGTCGAACTGTTCGAGCGCCATCCGCGCGGCCTCAACATCACCCACAAGGGCCATCAGTTCCTGCGCCATGCGACAAAGATCCTTGCCGACGTTTCCGATGCGCGCCGCGCCTTCTTCGGCGAGCAAGCGGCGGCGGGCGGCCGGCTGCAGCTCGGCGTCACCTCGCTGGTCGCCGGCTATGTGCTGTCCGACCTTCTCGCCCGCTATCGCCGCGCGTATCCGGGCGTCGAGATCTCGGCCATCGAGGACAATGGCGATTACCTCGAACATCTCCTGATCGGCGGCAAGCTCGACATCGCCGTTATGGTCACCTCGAACCTGCGCGACCGCACCGCCTTGCAGTCCGAAATTCTCGAAGTCTCGGCCTACCGGCTATGGCTGCCGCTCGGCCACCCGCTGGCCGGCGCCGACATCATCGGCATTGGCGACATCGCCTCGGAGCCGCTGATCATGCTGACCGTCGACGAGATCGAAGAGAATACCGGAAAACTGCTGGCGGCGATCGGCGCCAAGCCGCATGTCGCCTTCCGCACCCGCTCTGTCGAAGCGGTGCGCAGCCTCGTCGCCACCGGCGCCGGTGTGGCGTTGCTGCCCGACCTCGTCTACCGGCCATGGTCGCTCGAAGGCGACCGCATCGAATCGCGCGATATTTCGGGCTCCTTGCCGGTGGTCCAGGTCGGCATGGTCTGGCGGCGCGGCTCCGGCCTGCCGCAGGCCGCACGCGACTTCATCGGGCTTGCCCAGTCCCAGCGCATGGTCCGTCAGCGGCCGGAGAAGATTGGACGTTAATCTATCGGAAAAATCGATATCGCCTTTCTGATAAATGAATTTGCGAAACCGGAAATTTCACAGCACCTTCATGATCGGGACCAAGCCGCCACGACAGTGCGGCGCCCCTTGGAGTCGCGCATGTTCCTTTCCGAAACCGGAACCGGTTTTCGGGGTCATCCGCCAAATGGGAGATCGACGATGAATTCATTCCTGAAATCATGCACTGCATTGACGGTCGCGCTGACCTTCTCCGGCCAGGCGATCGCTCAGGTGACGGAACTCGGCAAGGGCGAAGGCCAGGTCAACATCGTCGCCTGGCCCGGCTACATCGAGCGCGGCGAAACCGACAAGGGCTACGACTGGGTCACGTCCTTCGAGAAGGACACAGGCTGCAAGGTCAACATCAAGACCGCCAACACATCCGACGAGATGGTCGCGCTGATGAACGAGGGCGGCTTCGACCTCGTTACCGCCTCGGGCGACGCTTCGCTGCGCCTCGTCGCCGGCAAGCGGGTCCAGCCGATCAACACCGATCTCATCCCGAGCTGGAACACGGTCGACGACCGGCTGAAGGATGCGCCGTGGTTCACGGTTGGCGGCGTCCACTACGGCGTCCCCTACCAGTGGGGACCGAATGTGCTGATGTACAACACCGAGGTGTTCAAGGAAGCGCCGAAGAGCTGGAACGTCGTCTTCGAGGAGATGACCTTGCCCGACGGCAAGTCGAATAAGGGCCGCGTCCAGGCCTATGACGGGGCGATCCACATCGCCGATGCCGCCAACTATCTGATGTTTCACAAGCCGGAGCTAGGCATCAAGGATCCCTACGAGCTGACCGAGGATCAGTACAAGGCCGCCCTCGATCTCTTGCGCGTCCAGCGCACGCTGGTCGGACGCTACTGGCATGACGCCGCCATCCAGGTCGACGATTTCCAGAACGAAGGCGTCATTGCTTCCGGTTCATGGCCCTACCAGGTCAACACGCTGGCTGCCGCCAAGAAGCCGGTCGCTTCGACCGTTCCCCAGGAAGGCGTCACCGGCTGGGCCGACACGACCATGCTGGCGGCCGAGGCGGCCAACCCGAACTGCGCCTATATGTGGCTGGAGCATTCGCTGTCGCCGAAAGTGCAGGGCGATGTCTCCGCCTGGTTCGGCTCGCTGCCGGTGGTGCCGGCTGCCTGCAAGGGCAACGAACTGCTCGGTGACGAAGGCTGCAAGACCAACGGCTACGACAATTTCGAAAAGATCAAGTTCTGGAAGACGCCGGTGTCGAAGTGCGCCACCCAGAACGATCAGTGCGTGCCTTACTATCGCTGGGTGTCGGACTATATCGGCGTCATTGGCGGACGGTGAGTTCCCTTACCCTCCCCCTTGTGCGGAGGGTCGACGCGCAGCGTCGGGGTGGGGGTCCGCTCGGCAGTTCTTGCCAAATAACCCCACCCGCGGCTTCGCCGCGACCTCCCCACAAGGGGGAGGTAGGGCGTCGCGCAAGTTCGCTGGCCCCGCCCGCTATCCGTGGCGGCGCCGGCGATGTCAACACATCAAACCGGCAACAGACTGACAGCCCATGACAGCAGCCGTTTCCTTCCAAAAAGTCTCGCGCCATTTCGGCAGCGTGCGCGCCGTCGATATGGTCGATCTCGACATCGTGCCGGGCGAGTTCTTTGCCATGCTTGGACCTTCGGGTTCCGGCAAGACAACCTGCCTACGTCTGATCGCCGGCTTCGAGCAGCCGACATCGGGCTCGATCTCCATCTTCGGCGAACGTGCCGAAGGCGTTCCGCCCTATCGCCGCAACGTCAACACCGTCTTCCAGGACTACGCGCTGTTTCCGCATCTGAACGTGCTCGACAATGTCGCCTACGGGCTGATGGTCAAGGGCGTCGGCAAGCTCGAGCGGAAGAAGGCGGCCAAGGAGGCATTGTCGCTGGTGCGGCTTCCTGGCTACGGTGCCCGCCGTCCCGGCCAGCTTTCCGGCGGCCAGCGCCAGCGCGTCGCGCTCGCCCGCGCCCTGGTCAACCAGCCCAAGGTGCTTTTGCTCGACGAGCCGCTTGGCGCGCTCGACCTCAAGCTGCGCGAGAACATGCAGGAGGAGCTGAAGTCGCTGCAGAAGGCGCTCGGCATCACCTTCGTCTTCGTCACCCACGACCAGGGCGAGGCCCTTTCGATGGCCGATCGCGTCGCCGTCTTCAACGACGGCAAGATCATGCAGATCGGCACGCCGGAGGACATCTACCAGCGCCCGAAGACGCGCTTCGTCGCCGATTTCGTCGGCTCGTCCAATGTGCTGCCGCCAGACTTCGTCCAGCGTTATTCCGGCCAGCATCGCTGGGGCAGCTTGCGGCCTGAATCCATTCGCATCGGCCGGGCGGCCAAGGGCGACGGCGTTGCCGCTCGTCTCGTCTCGACCAATTATCTCGGCGCCACGACAAGACTGGCGCTCGACGCCGACGGGTTGAGATTGCATGCGATCGTGCCGGCCGGTGCCACATTGCCGAAGGAAGGTGAGACGGTCGTGCTCACCTTCAACCGCGAGCACCTGCATTTGATGGACGAGCCGGCATGATGGCGCGCCTCTTCTGCAACGTTGGTGATTGGCGAAAGCAGTCGCGACAGCCAATCTCCCCCCTCGTGGGGGAGATGTCCGGCAGGACAGAGGGGGGCGCGAAGGATCGCGACCTGTCGAAGAAACCATGACTCTGACCGCGACCCAGGCAAAATCTGCCCCAGCCCTCCTTCCTCGCGCCGGCGGCCTGCGCGGCGCGCTGTCGGACCTGTTCTGGCGCAAGCCGAAGCTGCTGCTGCTCTTGATGCTGCTGCCGCCGGTGCTGTGGCTCGGCATCGTCTATATCGGCTCGCTGTTCGCGCTGCTCTTGCAGAGTTTTTTCTCAATCGACGAATTCTCCGGCCTTATCAATCGAGAACTCACGCTGAAGACCTATGGCGACCTGCTGCAGGCCGCCAATCTCGACATCATCCTGCGCACGGTGACGATGGCCGCTCTGGTCACGCTCGCCTCGGCGGTCATCGCCTTCCCCATCGCCTATTACGCGGCGCGCTATGCGCGCGGCCGCTGGAAGGCGCTGTTCTATCTCGGCATCATGCTGCCGCTATGGTCGAGCTATCTGGTCAAGATCTACGCCTGGAAGCTCATCCTCGCCAAGGAAGGCATCCTGACCTGGCTGCTCGCCAAGCTGCATTTCCTATGGCTGCTCGATGGCTGGCTGTCGCTGCCGATCGTCGGCGGCAATTCTCTGTCGGTGTCGTCCACCGGCACCTTCATCGTCTTCGTCTATGTCTGGCTGCCCTTCATGATCCTGCCGGTGCAGGCGGCACTCGAGCGCGTGCCGGGCAATCTGGTCGAGGCCTCGTCCGATCTCGGCGCCTCGCCCGGCCAGACCTTCCGCAACGTGCTGTTCCCGCTGGCGCTGCCGGGCGTCGTCGCCGGCTCGATCTTCACCTTCTCGCTGACGCTCGGCGATTACATCATCCCGCAGATCATCGGCACTTCACGGCTGTTCATCGGCCAGGCCGTCTATTTGCAGCAGGGCACCGCCGGCAACATCCCGCTCGCCGCCGCCTTCACCGTGGTGCCTATCGTCATCATGGGTTTCTACCTCTGGGGCGCCAAGCGCATGGGAGCCTTCGATGCACTCTGATGGCTCACCATCCGCTCCTCTCCGCCTGAAGGTCGCTGCTGCCGGCGGCCTGCTGTTCCTGCATCTGCCGATCTTCCTGATCTTCATCTATGCCTTCACGACCGAGGAAAGGAGCTTCGTCTGGCCGCCGCCGGGGCTGACGACGCAATGGTTCGCCGTCACCTGGAACCGACCGGACGTGTGGCAAGCGCTGTCGCTGTCGGTCCAGGTCGCCGCCATCTCGACACTCGTCGCCCTGGTCCTCGGCACGCTCTGCGCGGCCGCCGTTTCGCGAACACGGTTCTTTGGCCGCGAAACCATCTCGCTGCTGGTCATCCTGCCGATCGCACTGCCCGGCATCATCACCGGCATCGCGCTGCGTTCGGCCTTTTCGCTGGCCGAGATTCCGTTCTCGTTCTGGACGATCGTGCTCGGCCACGCCACCTTCTGCGTCGTCGTTGTCTACAACAACGCCGTCGCCCGCTTCCGCCGCACCTCCGGCTCGATGATTGAGGCGTCGATGGATCTCGGCGCCGACGGCTTCCAGACCTTTCGCCATGTCGTGCTGCCCAACATCGCCACCGCGCTGCTCGCCGGCGGCATGCTCGCTTTCGCGCTGTCGTTCGATGAGGTCATCGTCACCACCTTTACCGCCGGCCAGCAGCAGACGCTGCCGATCTGGATGCTCGAGGAACTGATCCGTCCGCGCCAGCGCCCAGTCACCAATGTCGTGGCCATGGTGGTCGTGCTGGTGACGCTGCTGCCCATCCTCCTTGCCTACTACCTGACCCGCGACGGCGACCAGATCGCCGGTTCGGGCAAATGACGTCAAGAATCCATAAGGGAGAGACTTCCATGGACACAAAGATGCTGATCGGGCCGAAATTCGAGAAGGGCACCGAAACCGAGGAGCCGATCCTCAATCCGAAGACCGGAGCGACTATCCTCAATCTGCCTGAAGCCAGCCAGGCGCAGATCGGAGCCGCGGTGCTGGCGGCCGAGAAGGCCTTCGTCACCTGGTCGCGCACCACACCGGCGCAGCGCTCGGGTTATCTGCTAAAGATCGCCGATCGCATCGAGGCCGCGGCACAAGATTTCGCCGCCCTCGAGGCGCTCAATTGCGGCAAGCCGATCAATGCCGTGCTCAACGACGAAATCCCGGCGATCGTCGACTGCTACCGCTTCTTTGCCGGCGCTGTCCGCTCTATGCCGGGTCAGGTCGCCGGTGAATACATTCCGGGCCACACTTCGATGGTCCGCCGCGATGCCATCGGTGTCGTCGCCTCGATCGCGCCATGGAACTATCCGCTGATGATGATGGCCTGGAAGCTGGCGCCGGCGATTGCCGGCGGCAACACGGTCGTCTTCAAGCCGTCCGAGCAGACGCCGCTGACCACATTGAAGCTGGCCAAGATCCTCGCCGACATCTTGCCGGAAGGCGTCGTCAACGTCGTGCTCGGCAGAGGCGACAGTGTCGGCAACACGCTGATCAACCACCCGAAAATCAACATGATCTCGATCACCGGCGACGTCGCTACCGGCAAGAAGGTGCTGCAGGCCGCCGCTAAATCGGTCAAGCGCACGCATCTGGAACTCGGCGGCAAGGCGCCGGTCATCGTCTTCGACGACGCCGATCTCGACGCGGTGGTCAGTGGCCTGCGCGCCTTCGGCTACTACAATGCCGGCCAGGACTGCACCGCCGCCTGCCGCATCTATGCCGGCAAGAAGATCTACGACAAGCTCGTCGCCGACCTTTCCTCGGCCGTCTCGACCATCAAGTACAACCGCCCCGACGATACCGAGAACGAGATCGGGCCGTTGATCTCACGCCGCCAGCGCGACCGCGTCTCGAGCTTCGTCGAACGCGCCTCGGAGCTGAAGCACATCGAGATCACCACCGGCGGCAAGCCGGGCGAAGGCTCCGGCTTCTTCTACCAGCCGACCGTTGTCGCCGGCGCGCTGCAGGAAGACGAGATCGTGCGCCGCGAAGTGTTCGGGCCGGTCGTCTCGGTCACTCGCTTTTCCGAGGTCGACGAGGCGGTGAACTGGGCCAATGACAGCGACTACGGCCTCGCCTCGTCGGTGTGGACCAAGGATGTCTCGCGCGCCATGGCGACAGCGGCACGGCTGCAATATGGCTGCACCTGGATTAACACCCACTTCATGCTGACCAACGAGATGCCGCATGGCGGGCTGAAACAGTCCGGCTACGGCAAGGACATGTCGCTCTATGCCCTGGAAGACTACACGGCCGTCCGCCATGTGATGGTGGCGCATGGCTAACGCCTTTTCCTTCTCCCCGTTGACGGGGAGAAGGTGGCCCGAAGGGCCGGATGAGGGGCAGCACAAGTCTTGCTCAGCTGGTTCCGCCCCTCATCTGCCCGCGGCGTCGATCTGCCACCTGGCGCTGACATCGCTACCGCCTCACTCGTCCCATGCCTGCACGACGGTCTGCCGCGCAATCTGGCCGTCCTTCAGCTCCAGCATCGCCGCGCAGAACACATTCGTGCCGTCCGGATAGGCGCATGCCTGGGTGAAGGCGAGGTTGTTGCCATCGGCGATGGTGGTGTCGACCTTGTGGGCCATCGCCCGGCTGCAGATGTCGTCCAGAATGTGCTGATCGCCGCGCGTCCGCGAATTTCGCGTGCTTGCTCGGCGGATTGTTGCGGTCGATCACCCGCACCAGCGCGTCATCGGCATAGAAGCTCGCGAGCTTTTTTCCGTCACGGCCAGAGGCGCGACGCTTACGGCAGATCAAACGTTAGAAGATGGGAATGCAAGCGTATGGGCCATGAGAGGCACGTTTGCTGACTACTTCTGCGAAGCGGCGATCCCGGCATTCGACTCACCGGCCCCAGGGCCTTTGCCGCCTGGAACGACGCCCCCGGCATCGGCGCGGAAGCCCACTGCTTCCGGTGCAGCCGGCCGCTTGATCCTTGCCGAGGCGGCCACGACAAGCTCGTTGAAGCCTTCGCCACCGCCGTCCAGCATTTCGAACAACTGCCGCCGCATCCTCGGTTCCCAGAACTTGTTGATATGCTCGGCGACGCCGGCAATGCCTTCCTCGCGCGGCTTGGAGTGAAAAAAGGCGGCGATCTGATTGGCCATGCGGACCAGCTTCTCGCTGGTGCTCATGATGTGGCCTTCGTCATGCGACATGCTTGGCAACTCCCGAAACCACCCGTTCGGGGTGGGTGAAGATATCGAAATCATTGCCGCGCACCAAAGCCACCAGCGTCATGCCGGCGTCCTCGGCGGTGCGGATGGCAAGTGCCGTCGGCGCCGAAACGGCGATGATGAACGCAGCGCCGATCGCCGCCGTCTTCTGCACCATCTCGACCGAAACGCGCGACGTCACCACGACGGCACCCAAGGTGCCATCGATGCCGGCTTTGGCGAGTGCGCCGGCCAGCTTGTCGAGCGCATTGTGGCGGCCGACATCCTCGCGCGCCATGACGATACCCTTGCCGGAGATATAAAAACCGGCGGCGTGGACCGCGCCGGTCTCGGCATGCAGCGGCTGCACTTTCGACAAAAGCTTGACCGAACGGACGATGTCGTCCGCCGTAAGCGTAAGTTTTGACGAACCGACCGTCTCGACCGAACGCATCGCCTCCTCGATCGACTCGATGCCGCACAACCCGCAGCCGACCGGTCCGGCCAGCCGCCGGCGCCGCGCCTCGAAGCGCGTATTGGCCTGGTCCTTTAGCCTGATCTGGATGTCGATGCCGGCGCCGTGATCTTCGACTTCGATCGCCTCAATTTCTTGCCGGTTGGCGATAATGCCCTCGGTCAGCGAGAAGCCGAGCGCGAAATCCTCGAAATCGGCGGGACTTGCCATCATCACCGCATGGGTGGTGCCGGCAAAGGAGAACGCCACCGGCGTCTCTTCCGGCACCATCCGGTTGGCGGCCGCAGTGCCGCCGGCGCGGTGCGCCAGCCGCGAGATCTGCGTCGTGGCTTTGCGGCGCGCGCTCAACGATTACTCCGCTGCTTCCAAGGTCGCGATGCGACGGCTGTTGCGGGCCTGCTCGTCATAGTCGAGCTGCCATTCCGACGGTCCGTTGGACGCGCCGACCTGCACCGCCGTCACCTTGTATTCCGGGCAGTTGGTCGCCCAGTCGGAGAAGTCGGTGGTGATGACGTTGGCCTGCGTGTCTGGATGGTGGAACGTTGTATAGACCACGCCCGGCGACACCTTGTCGGTGATCAGCGCGCGCAGCGTCGTCTCGCCGGAGCGGCTGGTCAGTCGGACCCAGTCACCGTCGCGCAGGCCGCGGTTTTCGGCGTCATGCGGGTGGATCTCGAGCCGGTCCTCGCTATGCCACATGATATTGTCGGTACGCCTGGTCTGCGCGCCGACATTGTACTGCGACAGGATGCGGCCGGTGGTCAGCAGCAGCGGGAAGCGCGGTCCCGTCCTCTCGTCGGTCGCCACATATTCGGTGCGGATGAACTTGCCCTTGCCGCGCACGAAGCCGCTGATATGCATGATCGGCGTACCTTCCGGCGCCTGCTCGTTGCACGGCCACTGCACCGAGCCCATCTTGTCCAGATAGTCAAAGGAAACCTTGGCGAAGCTCGGAGTCGTCTTGGCGATCTCGTCCATGATTTCCGACGGATGCTGGTAATTCCAGTCAAGCCCCATCGTCTGTGCGAGCTTCTGCGTCACTTCCCAGTCGGCCAGCCCGTTCTTCGGCGCCATCACCTTGCGCACGCGATTGATGCGGCGCTCGGCATTGGTGAAGGTGCCGTCCTTCTCGAGGAAAGTCGAGCCGGGCAGGAAGACATGCGCGTAGTTGGCGGTCTCGTTGAGGAAGAGGTCGTGGACGACGACACATTCCATCGCCGCGAGGCCCGCGGCGACATGCTTGGTGTCGGGGTCGGACTGCAGGATGTCCTCGCCTTGCACATAGAGGCCCTTGAACGAGCCGTCGACGGCGGCGTCCAGCATGTTGGGGATGCGCAGGCCGGGCTCATCGTCGAGCTTGACGCCCCAAAGGCTCTCATAGATATCGCGCACCGCGTCGCCGGAGACGTGACGATAGCCGGGCAGCTCATGCGGGAACGAGCCCATGTCGCAGGAGCCCTGCACATTGTTCTGGCCGCGCAGTGGGTTCACGCCGACGCCTGGCCGGCCGATATTGCCGGTCGCCATGGCGAGGTTGGCGATGGCGATGACGGTGGTCGAACCCTGGCTGTGCTCGGTCACGCCGAGGCCGTAATAGATCGCGCCATTGCCGCCGGTGGCAAACAGCCGTGCGGCGCCGCGGATCTCTTCGGGATCGACATTGGCAAGCTGGCCGACAACTTCCGGGCTGTTTTCCGGCAGCGCCACGAACGACGCCCAGTCCTGGAACTCGTCCCAGTCGCAGCGCTCGCGGATGAAGGCCTCGTCGAACAGGCCTTCGGTGACGATGACATGCGCAAGCGCGGTGACCACGGCGACATTGGTGCCGGGCTTCAGCGGCAGATGATGCTGCGCCTCGATATGGGCCGAGCGCACGATGTCGGTGCGGCGCGGGTCGAGCACGATCAGCTTCGCGCCCTTGCGCAACCGCTTCTTCATGCGCGACGCAAAGACCGGATGTGCGTCGGTCGGATTGGCACCGATGATCATCACCACGTCGGTCTGCTCGATCGAATCGAAATCCTGGGTGCCTGCCGAAGTGCCGAATGTCTGGCCAAGACCATAGCCGGTCGGCGAATGGCAGACGCGGGCGCAGGTATCGACATTGTTGTTGCGGAAACCCTGTCGGATCAGCTTTTGCACCAGATAGGTTTCCTCGTTCGTGCAGCGCGACGAGGTGATGCCGCCGATCGAGGTTCGGCCATACTGGTACTGGATGCGGCGGAACTCGTTGGCAGTGTGGGTCAGCGCTTCGTCCCACGACACTTCGCGCCATGGATCGGTGACCTTTTCGCGGATCATCGGATTGAGGATGCGCTCCTTGTGGGTCGAATAGCCGTAGGCAAAACGGCCCTTGACGCAGCTATGGCCACGGTTCGCCTTGCCGTCCTTGTAGGGCACCATGCGCACCAGCTCGTCGCCGCGCATTTCGGCCTTGAACGAGCAGCCGACGCCGCAATAGGCGCAGGTGGTGACCACCGAATGCTCCGGCTGGCCGATCTTGATCACCGACTTCTCGGAGAGCGTCGCTGTCGGACAGGCCTGCACGCAGGCGCCGCAGGACACGCATTCGCTGTCGATGAACAGCTGATGCATGCCGGCCGACACCCGGCTTTCAAAGCCGCGGCCCTCGATGGTCAGCGCGAAGGTGCCTTGCACCTCCTCGCAGGCGCGCACGCAGCGCGAGCAGACGATGCATTTCGACGGATCATAGGTGAAGTACGGGTTGGACTCGTCCTTCGCCATCCATTTGAAGTTTTCTGCGCCGTCGTTCTTCTTGAAAACGTGGTTGTCGCCCTCATAGCCGTAGCGCACGTCGCGCAGGCCGACGACTCCGGCCTGCGTCTGCAATTCGCAGTCGCCGTTGGCCGCACAAGTCAGGCAGTCGAGCGGATGGTCGGAGATGTAGAGCTCCATCACGCCGCGGCGAATGTCCTTCAGCCTTCCGGTCTGCGTGTGCACGACCATACCCGGCGCCACCGGCGTCGTGCAGGAGGAAGGCGTGCCGTTGCGGCCGTCGATCTCGACCAGGCAGAGCCGGCAGGAGCCGAAGGCATCGACCATGTCAGTGGCGCAAAGCTTCGGGATGGCAATGCCGGCCTCCATCGAGGCGCGCATGATCGAGGTGCCTTCCGGCACAGTGACGGTGAAGCCGTCGACGGTCAGCGTCACCTGCTTCTCGGAGGTCGAGGCCGGTGTGCCGTAGTCGATTTCCTGAACGAGACCCATGGCGAGACTCCTATTCTGCTGCTTCGGCGACCGGCGCCGGCTTGAAATCATCGCGGAAGTGATTGATTGCGCTCATCACCGGATAGGGCGTGAAGCCACCCAGCGCGCAGAGCGAACCGAACTTCATCGTGTTGCAGAGGTCGGTCACCAGCTCGATCTGCTTTTCCGGCTCTATACCCCTGGCGATCTTGTCGATCGTCTCGACGCCGCGCGTCGAGCCGATGCGGCACGGTGTGCACTTGCCGCAGCTTTCGATGGCGCAGAACTCCATGGCGAAGCGCGCCTGCTTCAGCATGTCGGCTGTGTCGTCGAACACGGTGATGCCGGCATGGCCGATCAGCCCGTCCTTGGCGGCGAATGCCTCGTAGTCGAAAGGCGTGTCGAACAGGGAGCGGGGAAAATAAGCTCCCAACGGACCCCCGACCTGTACCGCCTTGACCGGCCGTCCAGTCGCCGTGCCACCGCCGATGTCGTCGACGATCTCGCCAAGCGTCATGCCGAACGCCGCCTCGAACAGGCCGCCATATCTGACGTTGCCGGCGATCTGGATCGGAATGGTGCCGCGCGAGCGGCCCATACCGAAATCCTTGTAGAAGGCAGCACCCTTGTCCATGATCACAGGCACCGAGGCCAGCGAGATGACGTTGTTGATCACCGTCGGCTTGCCGAACAGGCCCTGGATGGCCGGCAGTGGCGGCTTGGCGCGAACGACGCCGCGCTTGCCTTCGAGGCTATTCAAGAGCGAGGTTTCCTCGCCGCAGACATAGGCGCCGGCGCCGACGCGGATCTCCATGTCGAAGGCGTTGGGCGAGCCCAGCACGTTGAGGCCGAGCAGGCCGGCCTGGCGGGCGACCTCGACCGCCTTCTGCATCATCGCCACCGCATGCGGATATTCCGAGCGGATATAGACAAAGCCCTTGGTCGCGCCGGTGGCGATGCCGGCGATCGCCATGCCTTCGATCAGCACGAAGGGATCGCCCTCCATGATCATGCGGTCGGCGAAGGTGGCGCTGTCGCCCTCGTCGGCATTGCAGACGATGTATTTTTTGTCGGCCGTCGTATCGAGCACCGTCTTCCATTTGATGCCGGTCGGGAAGCCGGCGCCGCCGCGGCCACGCAAGCCCGACTCTGTCACCTGTTTGACGATTTCGGCCGGCGCTAGTCCCACGGCGTTCTGCAGGCCCTTCAGCCCGCCATGCGCCTTGTAGTGATCGAGCGACAGCGGATTGATGACGCCGCAGCGCGCGAAGGTCAGCCGCGTCTGCTTCGCCAGGAACGGGATCTTGTCGGGCGCACCCAACCAGCGCTTGTGGTAGCCGCCGGTGAGAAAGCCACAGTCGAAAAGGCTTTTGATGTCGGACGGCTTTACCGGGCCATAGGCGACGCGGCCATTGGCTGTCGCCACCTCGACCATCGGCTCGAGGAAATAGGCGCCGCGCGAACCATTGCGCACGATCTTGGCCTCGATGCCGCGATCGGCCAATTCCTTTTCGATCGCCTTGGCGACCTTTTCAGCACCGAGCGCCAGCGCGCCGGAATCGCCGGGAACGTAGATGCGCGGGATCATGAGCGCACCTCGGCAACGATCTCGTCGAGCTTTTCGTCATCGAGCCGGCCGATCACCTCGCCATCCAGCATTGCCGATGGCGCGCAGGCGCAAAGGCCGAGGCAATAGACCGGCTCCAGTGTCACCGATCCGTCGCGGGCCGTCTCGTGGAAGCCGATACCCAGCAATTGCTTGAGCTTGGCGGCAATGGCGTCCGAGCCCATCGACTGGCAGGCTTCCGCCTGGCAGAGCTTCAGCACATGCCGCCCGGCCGGGTGGCTGCGGTAATCGTGGTAGAAGGTGACGACGCCGTGCACCTCCGCCTTGGAGATGTTCAGCGCCTCGGCGATCACCGGCAGCGCGTCCTGCGGCACATGGCCGAACTCTTCCTGGATGCCGTGGAGGATCGGCAACAGCGGGCCTTCGAGGCCCTTCAACTCCTGGACGATCGCCGCAGTGCGCGACGCGATCTCGGTACTTGCAGGCTGCATTGTCATGCAGCGCCCTCCCTGGTCGTAGTAATCTTCCGCTAAGTGCTTAGGAAATCAGAGGAAACCCACCAAATCAATAAAGCTGATCCGTTGCTCGATAGAAATCTTCTATCGATGCCGTCCAGCCTGCAATCTCTAGCTCAGTGGCGGGCGCGGAAATCGTCTGCCAGCGCCATCGCCTCGTCCAGCAGCGCCGAGACCAGTGGGGTGTGCGGCTCGCGCGGTGTCGCCACCAGCCCGACGGTGTGGCTGGCGTCCGGCTCGACGATCGGAATTGCCCGGATCGGCTCGGAAAAGCCGAATGTTTCCGAGAGGTTGAGCGGCATGATCGACGACCATTTGCCGGTACGGATATGGGAGAACAGCACGATCATCGAATTGGATTCGAGCGTCGGCCGCACCTGCGTGCCGGCTTCGGCAAGGTGCTGGTCGATGATGCGGCGGTTCTGCATGTCCGGCGTCAACAGGCAGAGCGGCAGCTGGCTGAGTTCCGCCCATGTCACTTTGTCGCGGTCGGAATACGGGTTTCCGACCGCAGTGATCAGCTGATAGCGCTCGTCATAGAGCGGCACGCTGGTCACCCGCCCGAGCGGCTCGTTGTCGAGATAGGTGACGCCGGCGTCGATGTCGAAATTGCCGAGCAGCGACAGCACCTCGATCGAGGTGCGCGACAGCACCGAGAAGGTGACGCCGGGATGTTTTGCCCGAAAGGGTGTCGTCAGCCGCGCCACCATGGCTAGCGCCGTCGGGATGGCGGCGATGCGGATGCGCCCCGAAAGGCCGTGACGCGCCGCCCGCATCTCCTCGCGCATGGTGCGGGTATCGCCGACGATGCGGCGCGCCCAGACCAGCACCTGTTCTCCCTCCGGCGTCAGTCCCTGGAAGCGCGAGCCGCGCAAAACGAGCATCACGCCGAGTTGGCCCTCCAGTTGCTTGATGCCGGCCGAAAGCGTCGGCTGGGTGACGCCGCAAACCTCCGCCGCCCGGCCGAAATGCTCCTCCCTGGCCAGCGTGATGAAGAATTCCAGCTTGTCGATCATGAGCGGACGCTACCCGGCCAAGTGAGGTTACGCCAGGTGCATGCTGTTTTTGCTTGGCGAATCCTCATGCGGCCGAAGCTTCGCCTCCGTCCAAGCTAACGGTCGACCAGGTTCAGAATGTTGCCGTCAGGATCCTTGAACCAGGCGACCTTCATGCCGTAGCCGACATGGATGTCGCCTTCCAGCGTCAGGCCCGGCATATCGTAATGTTCGAAGACGACGCCCTTCGACCTTAACGCGCTGACAATTTTTTCGATCTCGTCGCCGACCATCCAGGTTACCGCCGTCGCTTTGTTGGTTCCGGCGAACATCGAGCGATACACGTTGATGCTGGTGTCACCGCATTTGTAGACGATCAGTTCGCCCCCCTCGTTGTGAACCTCCGTCAGACCCAGAACGCCTTCATAGAAGGCCTTGGCCTTGGCCAGGTCCTTCACCGCGAGATTGGCCGTTGCGTTGCTGTTTGCGAGCATGATTGGTCTCCTTTCCTTGCTGGCGAGCACGTCCGAAGCCCTGCAACAAGATAGGGCTGCTTCGTTTTCCGGCGACCGCAGCTTGTGCGATTGGCGTGCCTCTTCCCTAAAGACGTTTTGTCTCCCGCAAATCCCGACAAGCAGACGCGAATTTTGAAGCCCTGCCACTGTGCGTGTCGTTCCGCCGCTTGGTTCTGTTCGGGAACTGCATTATCTCAGGCGGAAAGCAGAGGAAAAAGCTCATGTCCGTCACCAAGGAAATCGTCATCGAGCGCCTGAAGACGGTCAACGGACCGGACTTCACCGGCAACATCGTCGACCTCGGCATGGTTTCCGAGATTTTCATTGCTGATGCCAAGGTCTTCTTCTCGATCACCGTCCCTGCCGCCCGGGCTCAAGAGATGGAGCCGTTGCGCGCCGCCGCCGAACGCGTCGTCAAGGCGATCCCCGGTGTCGCCGGCGCCGTGGTTGCGCTGACGGCGGAAAGGAAAGGCGGCGGCATGGAGGCTCCGGTTCCGCAAAGGCCCGCTCCCAGGCCCGCGCCGGCCGCACCCGCTGCCGCGCCACGACCGGCCCCGCATGCTCCAGCCTCGCACAGCCAGGGCAAGCGCGGTGTTCCCGGCATCGAGGCGATCATCGCTGTTGCTTCCGGCAAGGGCGGCGTCGGCAAGTCGACCACCGCCGTCAACATCGCGCTAGGCCTCGCCGCCAACGGCCTGAGGGTCGGCGTGCTCGATGCCGACATCTACGGCCCGTCGATGCCGCGGCTGCTCAACATCCATGGCCGGCCGCAGACAGTCGACGGCAAGGTCCTGAGGCCGATGGAGAATTACGGCCTGAAGGTCATGTCGATGGGCTTCCTCGTCGATGAGGAGACGCCGATGATCTGGCGCGGGCCGATGGTGATGTCGGCATTGACGCAAATGCTGCGCGAGGTCGAGTGGGGTCCGCTCGATGTGCTCGTCGTCGACATGCCGCCCGGCACCGGCGACGCGCAGCTGACCATGGCCCAGCAGGTGCCGCTGGCCGGCGCCGTCATCGTCTCGACGCCGCAGGATCTGGCCCTGATCGATGCCCGAAAAGGCCTCAACATGTTCAGGAAGGTCGACGTGCCGGTGTTGGGCATCGTCGAGAATATGAGCTATTTCCTCGCCCCCGACACCGGCAAGCGCTACGACATCTTCGGCCATGGCGGCGCGCGCCGCGAGGCCGAGCGTCTCGGCGTCACCTTCCTCGGCGAAGTGCCGCTCGAGATGGGCATCCGCGAAAGCTCCGATGCCGGCACGCCGGTGGTGGTCTCGAAGCCCGATAGCGCCGAGGCGAAGATCTACCGCGACATCGCCTCGAACGTCTGGGGCAGGGTCAACGAAGAACGCGGCGCGGCCGAAGCCGCCGTGCCAAGCATCGTGTTCGAGTGATCCCCTCCCCCTTGAGGGGAGGGTGGCCCGAAGGGCCGGGTGGGGGGGGGGGGCGCCGCGGCCGCGACCGAGTTAGAAAAAAATTTAGGGGGGCGGGG